>JAIEPP010000362.1 GCA_019748335.1 Xanthobacteraceae bacterium | reverse complement strand
CGTCCTCATTGGTCAGGCGGATGCAGCCTGACGAGACGAACTTGCCGATGGTCGAGGGATCGTTGGTGCCATGGATGCGGTAGACGCTGGAACCCAGATACATCGCGCGCGCGCCGAGCGGGTTACCGGGGCCACCGGCCATGAATCGCGGCAGATAGGGCTGACGGGCGACCATCTCCGCCGGCGGATGCCAATCCGGCCACTCCGCCTTGCGCGTGACGGTCTGCACGCCGGACCAGGTGAAGCCTTCGCGGCCGACACCGACGCCATAACGAATGGCCTTGCCCTGGCCGAGCACGTAATAGAGCACGGTGTTGCCGGTATCGATGATGACGGTGCCGGGTGCTTCCGTGGTGTTGAAGGCGACGACGGCGCGACGCAGCCGCTCCGGCACGGCGCCTTCGTCAGGGCCCATCACCTCATCGGTCGGGAAGCCACCCGGCTGGGTCGACGCATAGCCGAGCGTCTGGGCGGACCCCGCGGTCGGCAGCGCAAGCGGCGCCAGCATCACGGCCGAGACGAAGACGAGCGCGTTGGCGACGCGCGATGGAGATCGGCGACCGGCTGCGAATGACTGTGTCATGGAATGCCCCGTTGGATGCTCGCATCAGGTGATGCTCTGGCCAAACAACACGGTCGGGGCCCCGCAGTTCCGTCCGACTCGTCCACAAGAGCGCGCTGTCAAGCCGCGGACCGCTCACACTTCCGCGATGGAACTTTCGCGCCGGGGCGACGTTATGCCGGTCGAATTCAAGTCGCGGGCGACGCTGTTCTGTCGCGTCATTGCCGCCTCGCGCGGGGGAGAACCATTGTGAGTATCGCTCCCAGCAAGCCCGTGCCCGCCAAGCCGTTGTCCGGCGACCGCGGGAAGACCCAGCCCGGCGATCGCCAGATCTCCAAAGCGCCGGACGGCACGCCCCTGCCTGACAGCAAAGCCGAACAGCCGCCGGTGATCCGCCGCGCGGAAGTGGTCGCGTTCGCGCTCGTCGCGCTGCTGATCATCTGCGTCGTCGCGGTGCTCTATGTCGCGAAGGCCTTCTTCCTGCCGATCACGATGGCTTTCATCATCGGCACCATGCTGTCGCCGGCCGCGAGCCTGATGGAGCGTTACCGGATTCCGCGTCCCGTCGCCGCCGTCCTGATCGTGATCGCAGTCGGCGCCACCGTCACTTTCATGATCGGGCTGATCGCCTCGCCGGTGATGGAGTGGAGCAACAACCTTCCCGAACTCGGCGCGCGCCTGAAGGAAAAGGCACACCTGTTCGATCGGCCGCTGGTGCTGTGGCGGGAGCTGCAAAGCATGCTTGGCGGGTCCGATGCGCTGGCGACGTTCCAGATGCCGAAATTCGAGTGGGTTCAGCCGACGGTGGAATTCCTGTCGCCGACCTTCACCGAATTTCTGCTGTTCATTCCGACCCTGATCCTGTTCATCGCAAGCTGGCGCGAACTGCGCCGTGCCATGATCATGAATTTCGGCGACGACCGGCCGGTGCGATTGCGGACGTTGCGGATCCTCAACGAGATCGAGGAGCATCTCGGCAACTACCTGCTGATGGTGACGATGATCAATGTCGGCGTCGGCATCATCACCGGCATCATCTGCGTGGCGACCGGCATGCCCAATCCCGCCGGCCTCGGCGCGATGGCCGCCGCGTTGAACTTCATTCCGATCATCGGGCCGATTGCGACGTTCGCGATCCTAGTCCTAGTCGGCCTCGTCAGCTTTCCGACGATCGGCGCCGGCCTGCTCGCACCCGCGGCTTTCGCCGCTGCTACCTTTCTCGAAGGTCATTTCATCACGCCGACAATCGTCGGCCGCAGGCTTTCGCTGAACGCGCTCGCCGTGTTCATCGCGCTGGCGTTCTGGACCTGGTTGTGGGGCCCGATGGGCGCGTTCCTGTCGTCGCCACTCCTGATTGTCGCGCTGATCATCAAGGAGCATCTGATGCCGGTCAATTCGCCGCAACTGCCTTGAGGATTAAACCGGTTCCGGCCTGGAACTTCCGCAGCAACAGGGCGTTTTTCTCCCAGCAACCCCGGAGCTTTCGATGTCGAGTAGCGATGACGAGATTGGTTTGAAAAACATGACGGACAAAGCGACCTATGAACGCCTGGAAAAGGATGTAACCGCCGTGAAAAACGATATTTCCGCCCTGACCGACCAGATCACCAACGCCCTCAACAGTTTCGCCGGCACGGCGAGCAAGCAGGCGCGCCGCGGCTACAAGCAGGCCCGCGCCAGTGCGGAATCGACCATGGACGACGTGTCGGAGCGTGGCAGCGCGATGATGGATGCGGCTCACGATGCCGCCTCGTCGATCGAGGAGACACTGGAAGACGTCATTACGCAGCGCCCGCTGGCGACCGTGGGCCTCGCGATCGGCCTCGGCTTCCTGATCGGCGCGACGTGGCGCCGGTAGCGCGCGCCAACAAGCCGGACTTCATTTCCCGGTGGCGCCGCTGGCGCGCCGCCGTGACTTTCGTTGAGGTACTTTTCAAATCGAGGCGGCTTCATGTTTCAGCGATGGATCGATGACTTCAAGGACTCGACCGGCACCGCGCTGCGGCTGACCTCGCTGGCGGCGGCCGCTGCCGTGGCGCTGCTGGTCACCACCTCGTTTCTGTGCGCGGCGGCGTTCATCCTGGTGCTGGAGAAATACGGCCCGGTGCAGGCCTGCTTTGCCGGGGCTGCGATCTTCTTTGTGGTCACGCTAATCGCGGCCATCAGTTACACCGTGCGCAAAAAGCAGATCAGGGTTCGCGCCGAACAGGCCGCGAAATCCACCGCCCACAGCATGTTGGCCGATCCAATGCTGGTTGCCGCCGGCATCCAGGTGGTGCGGGCGATCGGCGTCAAGAGACTGGTCCCGATCCTGGCGGTGGGTGGCATAGCTCTGGGCTTCATGATGAGCCGCGGTGCCGCTGGCACGGGCGAAGCGCCGGCGGAGTAGTCTCGTCAAGAGACCCGCGAATGCGGCTGCTTTGGAAGGGCCCAACACAAAATTCCGAAAACAACCCCATGCAAAGTAGAACGGCACGGGAAAAAGGCTCGACGTCGCGACCCAACCTCATCTCATCGTCTTAGCGAAACGACGCGCAAAAGCGAGGCGACGAAGTTCAGGTCACGCAACGCCCGGGCTGCAGCAGCTTGGCCACTTCGGTCAAAACACTGACCACCGGCTCGCAGGCCACGGCGTTCTTGCGGTCGCCGGACTTCAACATCGACGGCGCCGGGCGGCTGCGGGCCTCTTCCTTGACGGCGTCGTTGACGGCGGGCATGCGCACCAGCACCGAGGTGTCGGGCATGCCGTTGAACCGCAGCGCAAAGGTGCGCATCGGCGCAGGCGCGGGTTTCACCGCGTCGCGATCGGCCTTGGCGGCACGGTTGACGCCGGTCTCCGGCGCGGCGGAAGCGGCTTGCCCGGTTCCGGTGAGATCATGGCCGAACGCCAACTGGACGGCGCCGCACGCGACCGAAATGGCCAGCGCGCCGAAAATGGCTTTGGAAATCTGTGACATGGCGGTTTGTCCCTCGCCCCATTGGCGATCGGATCAACAACGCGCGCCGAACCGTCGCGGTTCGGGAACCCGCAATCACTTAACCGTGTACGAAAAAATGTGAGTCGCCTGGAACGCCCGAGGGGGCCTCGGAGTCATCCAAACAGCCGGTTATTCCCCCCTGCCCCATTGACCGGCGACGTAGGGCGCGAGCGTGGTGATGCCGCTCGCGCCCTTCTTTTTTTTCGGGTTCCAGCCGCCCCCTCCCAACATGTCGGATGCTGGACACGATC
>JAIEPP010000458.1 GCA_019748335.1 Xanthobacteraceae bacterium | reverse complement strand
GACAGGTTGACGGTCAGCCGCCGCAGCTTGATGCCGCTGACCTCGCCGAGCGGCTCGCGCTTGAAATCTGACCCGTCGACCTTGGTATAGGTATAGAGCAGCATTTCCTTCAGGAACGAACTCGGCGCGGTCGAGAGGTGGCCGTACATCAGGCCGATATTGCCGTCCTTCTCGATCTCATTGGCAAACAGCGCCGGAAACTCCTTGTAGTCCAGCACGCGCCGTCCGGTTTGGTAGACCAGATTGTCGGCGATATCGAGTTCGGCCTCGACGATGACGCCGAACAGGCCGTAGCCGCCGACCACGAGATTGAACAGGTCCTTGTTCTCGGTCGCCGACACCGTTTGCAGCGAACCGTCCGCCAGCATCACCCGCATCGACTTGATCGACTTGCGCAGGGCGCCGGCCTGATGGTCCATGCCGTGGGCATTGACCGAGATCGAGCCGCCGACGCTGAAAATATCGGTTGACTGCATGGCGCGCACCGCAAAGCGCGGATGCAGCACGTTCTGAATCTCGTGCCAGGTCGCGCCCGGCTGCACCGTGATCGATCGCGTGCTTTCATTGAGCACGATCTTGTTGAAGCCACGCATGTCGAGCACGACGCCGCCCTTGCGGAACGCCTGCCCGCCCATGCTGTGGCGCACGCCGGCTGATGTGACCGACAACTTGTTGGCGCGCGCAAAGGCCAGCGTCTTGGCAATATCGTCGACGCTGTGGACCTCGACCACGCCGTAGATTTCGGTCTTGTTGAGGCAGCTGGCATCGTTGATGCTGCCGCCGAGCTGCGACCATTTCACATCCTTCAGCGGCGCAATCGCCTTGATCCGCTCCAGATCGATTTTCGCCTGCTCACCGCCGACGGCGGGTCCGCAATCCTTGTCGCCGGAGGGATCGGCGGCCAAAGCCTGAAGCTTGCGATAGCCGTAGATGCTGGAAAGCACGACCACCACGGCGGCCACCGACACGCCGGTTTTGAACTTTTGCGACCATTTTTGCATAATTGATTCCAGGTGATGCCGGATATTCCGGGCGGGCTGATCATTAGTCAAATCGAGCACGCTTCCGGTTCGAGAAGGCACCCAGCGTTACCGAACCGATAACCCGTTGGAATCAATCAACAGCGCCCTTCCCGCGCCTCACTTCCCCCGATAGTCTGTCGCGCAAGACTGCGGCGGCACAACGCGCGGCTTTGGGAGAACGCTGGAGGGGACGGGCAACGCGTCCTGTCGGGACACCATCATCAACAACGCAACAGATGCCGGGAGAACGCCAATGCTGACGCGACGCAGTATGATGCTTGCCTCCATCGCGGCCGGAGTGACCATGAACAACAGAACCGCTTCCCCCAAGGCGGCACAGCCATCGACGGCGGTGAATTTCGATGTCCCCGCCGGGGCCTGTGACTGCCATACCCACATCCACGGCGATCCCGCCAAGTTTCCGTTCTTCGCCGGCCGCGTCTACACACCGGAACTGGCCTCGCCCGAGGAAATGTCCGAACTGCACAACGCGTTGCATATCGAACGCGTCGTGATCGTGACGCCGAGCGTCTATGGCCCGGACAATGCCTCGACCCTGTACGGCATGATGGCGCGCGGCGCATCGGCGCGCGGGGTTGCCGTGATCGATGACAAGACGCCGGAGAGCGATCTCGACACGATGCAGAAGCAGGGCTTTCGCGGCATCCGCCTCAACCTCGCCACCGGCGGCGTCAACGATCCGACCGTGGGCCGGCCGCGCTTCTCCGCCGCCGTCGAGCGCGTCAAGGCACGCGGTTGGCACGTGCAACTGTTCACCAGCCTTTCGATGATTTCCGCGATCAAGGATCTGGTCGCGGCCTCGCCGGTGCCCGTGGTGTTCGATCATTTCGGCGGCGCGCAGGCAGCCCTTGGCGTCGGCCAGCCCGGCTTTGCCGATCTGGTGGAACTGGTGAAATCAGGCAAGGCCTATGTGAAGATTTCCGGCGGCTACCGGGCCTCGAAGCTCGCACCGGATTACGCCGACGCGGCGCCGCTCGCACAAGCACTCATTGCCGCCAATCCCGACCGTATCGTCTGGGGCACCGACTGGCCGCATCCGGATTCGGTGACGCCGGCGGACAAGAAGATTACCGACGTCACGCCGCTGTTCCAGATCGACGACGGACGGCTGCTCAACCAGCTCCCGGTGTGGGCGCCCGACGCCGCGGTCCGCAAGAAGATCCTGGTCGACAATCCGACGCGGCTTTACGGGTTCTGAAGTCCACTTCGCGCAACCGCCGCCCGCTCCGCTGGCCGGAGCGGGTCGTGACCGTAATTACGCAGCCATAGGCCTGCCTTGCGCAGACCGCCGAACGGGAAGATGTGAAAGCCTGCGATCGATGCGGTCGCGGCCGGAGACGCCGCCCGCAGTCCCCCGACGACATCGTCCGGACCGTTATCCGTCAACAACCGGCCGAAGCGGCCGATCTGACCGCGCAGCGCCCGCATCGAATTGCCGATGCCGCAGCGGAGCGCGAATTTCGTCAGTGTCGCCGGCGTCGCCGGGCCGGCAAGGCCGACGATGACGGGCAGATCGATGCCAGCGCGATCGAGCTCGCCGATCCAGTGCAGGATCGGGGAACTTTCGAAACAGAATTGGGTGACGACGTCGACCCGCGCGCCGGTGCGCCGCCCCCAGTCGCGCCAACTTCCGAGCACCTTCAAGGTACCCGGCAGGCCGAGAAATGGATGGCCTTCGGGATGACCGGCCACGCTCACGGAAGTGAGCCCACGCGCCTCGATCAATCCGCTGGCGCAGACGTCGAGCGTCGATTTGAACGGGCCCCTGGTGCCGGCGACATCACCCGCGATCAAGAGAATGCGGGTGACGTCGGCCTCGCCGCGCAGCCGCGTCAGAAAATCATCGAGCGCCTCGCGCGACGGCATTTCGCGCGCGGCAATGTGCGGCACCGGATTGAAGCCGGCACGGCACAGCGCCACCGACGTTTCGACGTTGTGGCGATAATTGTCGCCGGGCAGGAACGTGATCGTGACGTCGATGCCGGGAGCGAAGTTTTCGCGCAGATCAGGCAATTGATGCCCGCGCGAGGAAATTTCGACCGAGGCGGAAGGCAGCAGACCGGCAAGGTCGCGGGATGATGCATGATCGGTTGCGGTCATCGACACCTCCTCGATCAGGCAGGGGCGCGGCGGCGCGAGATCACATAGGTCTCGTCGTTGAACCAGAGGCCGCCGTATTTTTTCAGAACGCGGTCGGTGGCCTCCAGATAGCGGCCGTCGCGGACCACTTCCGACAGCCTGACATCCTCGATCTGCGCGACATAGATGGCGGCGTTCCAGGCCGCGAACAGCGTCGAGGTACCGATCGGCCCGCTCACCTCGTCCGGCAGCGTGTGCATGTTGTAGCGGAAGATCGATCGCGCGTCGGAGGAGGCATTGAAATTATAGTGCCGCGCCGCGGCGCCAAGCTCGTGCTTGACCTGCCGCAGGATGGCGTAGCGGTCGGTCTTGAAGGGATCGTCGCCGGGCCAGACCTGCTCGATGATCTCGATGCCGGGATCCTTGCCGTGCGAATGGATGCCGATCAGCCGCCCGCCGGGCCGCAATGCCTTGACCAGCGGCGTCACCACCTTGGAAGCCTTGAACTCGACGCTGGCCCGTGCGCGGTACGGCTGCGAGGCGATCACCAGATCGTAATCGGCCGTCACCCGGCCCGGCCGCGGCATGATCGGATCGAGCAGGAAGGCCTGATCCTCGCGCCGCAATGTGAGAATGATGGGACGCTGGTAAACCG
>JAIEPP010000428.1 GCA_019748335.1 Xanthobacteraceae bacterium | reverse complement strand
CGGTGGAATCGGGCCACGGCTGGCCGGCGCCGGCGGCGAAATCTTCTCAATCGTGAAAGCAGGCATCGTGTATCCCCTCTTCGTTGAGTTGAAACACTCCTGGAGCCCCCCTGTACCTAGACGAACGGCTTGCACCGCGAACCGTTCCGTCCGATCTGACGCGGACAGTTGGATTCAAGCATAGATTATGCCAACCGGATTGATCGGGATCAGATTGCGGAGCCCTCCCCCCGACCCTAGAGTAGTCAGGCCATGTTCGAAGCCCATTTCCAGACATTCGAGGAACCAGAAAGCGGCGTCGCGCTGACCGCGCGGCTGGCCGCCTTCCGCGAGGAGCTGGCGCGCCGCAAGCTGACCGGATTCGTGATTCCCCGCGCCGATCAGCAGCAAAACGAGTATGTCGCGCCGTCGGAAGAGCGGCTGGCCTGGCTGACCGGCTTCACCGGCTCGGCGGGTCTCGCCATCGTCCTGACCCATGAGGCAGCCGTGTTCGTCGATGGCCGCTACACCCTGCAGGCGGCCAAGCAGGTCGACCGCAAGGCCTGGCATATCGAGCCGCTGGCCGACCCGCCACCGGAACACTGGCTGACGCGGCACCTCGCGGCCGGCGACCGCCTCGGTTTTGACCCCTGGCTGCACACTTCTGCGGCAGCCGAGCGGCTGCAGGCCGCCTGCGCCAAGGCCGGCGCGGAGCTGGTCGCCGTCGAGTCCAATCCGCTCGACGAGGTGTGGACCGAGCGCCCGGGCCCGCCGCTCGGCCCCGTCGCCGTTCACGGCACCCAGTTTTCCGGCGAGATCGAGTCCGAGAAGCTGAAGCGGATCCGGCTCGAGATCCAAAAACTCGGCGTCGAGGCTCTGGTGCTGTCGGACAGCCACGCGGTGGCATGGACCTTCAACATCCGCGGCGCCGACGTCTCGCACACGCCGCTGCCGCTGTCCTACGCGCTGGTGCCGAAGGACGGCCGCCCCACTGTCTTCATCGACCACCGCAAGCTCTCGAACCTGGCGCGCGATCATCTCGAACAGTCCGCCGACGTCCGCGAACCGGACGAACTGAAGCTGGCGCTGACCGAACTCGCCAAACATGGCGCCGCCATCGCGCTCGACAGCGCCACCGCGGCCGACGCGCTGAGCCGCCTGATCGCTAGCGCCGGCGGCAAGCCGGTGCGCGGCAACGACCCGGTCAGCCTGCTGAAGGCGGTGAAGAATCTCACCGAGATCGACGGCACGCGGACCGCGCATCAGCGCGACGCGGTGGCGCTGGTGCGCTTTCTGGCCTGGATCGATCGCGAGGCCCCCTCGGGCGCGCTGACCGAAATCGACGCCGTCGAGGCGCTGGAAACCTTTCGCCGGCAGACCGCCGCGCTGAAGGATGTTTCCTTCCCCACCATCGCCGGCACCGGGCCGAACGGCGCCATCGTGCATTACCGCGTCACCCGCAAGACCAACCGGCGCATCGTGTCCGGCGATCTCTTGCTGATCGATTCCGGCGCGCAATATGAAGACGGCACCACCGACGTCACCCGCACGGTCGCGATCGGCGAACCGACCGACGAGATGCGCGACCGCTTCACCCGCGTGCTGCGCGGCCATATCGCCATCGCGCGCGCGGTTTTTCCGGACGGCACGACCGGCGCGCAGCTCGACAGTTTCGCACGGCAATTTCTCTGGCAAGCCGGCCTCGATTTCGAACACGGCACCGGCCACGGCGTCGGCAGCTATCTCTCCGTGCACGAAGGCCCGGCGCGAATTTCCAAGCTCGGCACCACACCGCTGAAGCGCGGCATGATCCTGTCCAACGAGCCCGGCTACTACAAGACCGACGCCTACGGCATCCGGATCGAGAACCTGGAACTCGTCGTCGGCACCGACGTCATGGGCGCGGAGAAGCCGGTCAACGCGTTCGAGACGCTGACTTTGGCGCCGATCGACCGCCACCTGATCGACGTCGCGATGCTGACGCCGTCGGAACTGAAATGGCTCAACGACTACCACGCCCGCGTCAACCGCGAGGTGCGTCCGCACCTCGACGACAACGCCACCAAGCTGTGGCTGGATGAAGCGACGGCGGCGCTGTTGCCGTTGTAGGGCACCGTATCCCCGCCTCCCCAATTCAGCATACCCGCATGCCGAAACGGCCGTATTCGGTTTGCGCGATAACGCTACAGTTCTGACCACGCGGAGGAGCAGACCTGAATGCATGGTGTGATGGGCCAGCCGCCTGACGTAGCGACGGAAGCCGGCCGCCTCGCGAATTCCAGAACCATGCTGCTGCTGCTCGTCCTGATGACGGGCGTGGCGCCGATTTCGCTGTACATGCTGGTGCCGGCGCTGCCGGTGCTGGCGACGACATTCGGCCGCGACATCTCGGTCGCCCAGATGACGGTGTCGCTCTACATGGTCGGCATCGCCTGTTCGCAGATCATCATGGGGCCGCTATCCGATAAGTTCGGGCGGCGCCCGGTGCTGCTCGGCGGCATCGGCCTGATGGTTGCCGCCAGCGCCGCCTGTATCTTCGCCGAGACCTTGCCGCAACTGATCGCAGCGCGCTTCCTGCAGGCGCTGGGCGGCGCTTCCGGCATGGTGGTGAGCCGCGCCATCATCCGCGACCTCTACAGCCGCGATCGCATCTCTTCCATGATCAGCCTCGTCATCGCCGTCATGATGATCGCGCAGATGCTGTCGCCGCTGACCGGCGGCCTGCTGGAAACCGCGTTCGGCTGGCGTGCGATCTTCTATCTCATCACCGCGGCGTCGCTGGCGATCACCACCATGATCGCGTTGGCGCTGCCGGAAACCCGGGGCGACCGCATCGCGGGAAGCAGCTTTCGCGGCGATATCGGCAGCCTGGTCCGGAGCCGCGCCTTCATCGGCTATGTGCTGTGCCAGGTGCTGGCCTCGCAGATCATCTTCGCCTTTGCCGGCGGCGGGCCCTACATCGTGGTCACGCAGATGGGCCGCAGCAGCGCCGAATATGGCGCGTGGTTTGCGACCACCGGATTTGCATATCTGGTCGGAAATCTCTTCTGCGTCCGCTTCGCGCCGCGCCACTCGCTGGAGAAACTGATCTGGTTCGGGCTGGCGTTGCAGCTCGGCGGCAGCCTGCTCAACCTGATCTGGAGTCTCAGCGGCATCAACCAGGCGCCGTCGGTCCTGTTCGGCACCCAGATGATCGTGATGGTCGCCAATGCCTTCGTGATGTCGAACTCGGTCGCCGGCGCTATCAGCGTCCGTCCGGAAGCCGCCGGCACCGCCTCCGGCGCGATGGGGTTCCTGCAGATGGGAATCGGCGCATTGGTCTCGCAATTCGGCGCTTATCTCGGCGGCCATTCCGCCACCACGCTGCCGCTGACCGCGGCGATCTTTGCGATCTCGATCGCCTGCGCCTCGACCATGTTCTTCATCGTGCCGCGGCGAACCGTTGTCGTCAGCGAGGAATTGATCGAGAAGGCGGAGGAGGAAGAACAGGGGATGCTGTGAAGCTTCATCCGTCATTGCGAGCCAACGGGTCGGCGCAAAGCGCCGACCCGTTGGCTCGCAATGACGAGACTGTGCCTACTCCCCGATCAGCTTCAGCCACTCGTCCTCGGTCAGCACCGCGACGCCGAGTTCGCGCGCCTTGGCGAGTTTCGAGCCGGCGTCCTCGCCGGCGACGACGTAGTCGGTCTTCTTCGACACCGAGCCCGCGACCTTGGCACCGAGCCGCTCCGCCACCGCCTTGGCTTCGTCGCGGGTGAATTTTGTGAGTGAGCCCGTGAACACCACGGTCTTGTCC
>JAIEPP010000495.1 GCA_019748335.1 Xanthobacteraceae bacterium | reverse complement strand
ACGATGTCGCCGTATCAGCACGGCGAAGTGTTCGTGACCGACGACGGCGCCGAGACCGATCTCGATCTCGGCCATTACGAGCGCTTCACCGGGCGTCCGGCCACCAAGGCCGACAACATCACCACCGGGCGCATCTACCAGGACATCATCACCAAGGAACGCCGCGGCGACTATCTTGGTGCTACGATTCAGGTGGTCCCGCACGTCACCAATGCGATCAAGGAATTCGTGCTCTCCGGCAACGACGAATATGATTTCGTGCTGGTCGAGATCGGCGGCACCGTCGGCGACATCGAGGGCCTGCCGTTCTTTGAGGCGATCCGCCAGCTCAAGAACGAATTGCCGCGCGAGCACGCCGTCTACATTCACCTGACGCTGCTGCCGTTCATTCCGAGCGCGGGCGAACTGAAGACCAAGCCGACCCAGCACTCGGTCAAGGAACTGCGTTCGATCGGCATCCAGCCGGATATCCTGCTGTGCCGCACCGACCGCGAAATTCCGAAGGAGGAGCGGCGCAAGCTCGGCCTGTTCTGCAACGTGCGCGAAAGCGCCGTGATCGAGGCGAGGGACGTCGACAACATCTACGCCGTGCCGGAAGCCTATCACGCCGCCGGTCTCGACGACGAAGTGCTGGCCGCGTTCGGCATCACGCCGAAAATTCCGCCGGCGCTGCAGAGCTGGAACGTCATCAACGAACGCGTGCGCAACCCCGAAGGCGCGGTGACGATTGCCATCGTCGGCAAGTACACCGGCATGAAGGACGCCTACAAATCGCTGATCGAGGCGCTGTCGCATGGCGGCATCGCCAACAAGGTCAAGGTCAATCTCGACTGGATCGAAAGCGAGGTCTTCGAGCACGAGGATCCGGCGCCGTTCCTTGAACACGTCAACGGCATCCTGGTGCCCGGCGGCTTCGGCCAGCGTGGTGCCGAGGGCAAGATCCGCGCGGCGCAGTTCGCGCGGGAGCGCAACGTGCCGTATTTCGGCATCTGCTTCGGCATGCAGATGGCTGTGATCGAAGCCGCGCGCAATCTGGTCGGCATCGAGGACGCGAACTCCACCGAATTCGGCCCGACCAAGGAGCCGCTGGTCGGCCTGATGACGGAATGGCTGCGCGGCAATGAGCTTGAAAAGCGCTCGAAGGCCGGCGACCTCGGCGGCACCATGCGGCTCGGCGCCTATCCGGCGGCACTGAACCGCGGCAGCCGGGTGTCGCAGGTCTATGGCGGCGCCACCGAGATTTCGGAACGCCACCGTCACCGCTACGAGGTCAACACCGCCTACAAGGATCGGCTCGAACAGCACGGCCTGCGCTTCTCGGGGCTGTCGCCCGACGGCGTGCTGCCGGAGATCGTCGAATACGAGGACCATCCCTGGTTCATCGGCGTCCAATTCCATCCCGAACTGAAGTCGCGGCCGTTCGAGCCGCATCCGCTGTTTGCGTCGTTCATTCAGGCGGCGGTGGTGCAGTCGCGGCTGGTGTAGGCGCGGGCGGAGATCGCTGTGGCCGATCCAGCAAGTTCCGGGCGCACGCAAGCGTTTCAGTTTCCATGGAGCGGGACCGATGACGAAGTCCCCGCCAATCTGGCGGTCGGCAGCCTTCGGGATTCGATGCTGCTGTGGCTGAAGACGGATCGAGGAATTCACGTCGAAACGCTGTTGACGTCGATCGGCGCGGTCGCGGGTTTCGCCGCTCAGACCGCCGTCTTTGCCCGCGTTGCAGAGCGCGACGTTCCGTTGCCCGCAGGCGCCGACAAAGGAATTTCGGCGCAGGCGTTGAGCACGCATTTGCTCGACAGCGGCCTGTTTGTCTCTGCCAGTACCAAATCGGGCGAGACCTTCTATTTCGGTGACCTGATCAACGGCTATCTCGTGCCGCAGGTAACGGGCACGTATCCGCTGTGGGGATTTGTCGCTGCGGCTGCGATCGCGGCCGGAGTCAAACCCGACGAACTGCCGGATTGCTCGCCGATGTTTCGCCGCGTTTCCGAAACGATCGGCTCAGCGCAATTCGGCGTCCTCCAGGTTGCGCAGGAACATCAGCCCCAGATTGGCATGCGGCAGGCGCTCGATCGCTTTTGGCCGCGCACGAAATTCATCCTGACCCGCACCGACGGTCCGGGGCCGGCGAATGGCCGCGATGTGCCGCTCGCGTACTGGCCTCTGGTTACGGCCCTTGTGGCGCGTCAGTTTGTGTTGATGAGCAAGGATGCACTGGATCCAAGGATCGGCGTTGCCATGCTGATGGAATCTGCCATCGCGATGTCGAAGGTCGATCCGAAGACCGTTCCGCAGGCGTTGTCCGTCGAATAGGCCGGCAGCAGTGGTGTGCGGCGCGCCCAATGGCTCAGCGCCCCTTTGACGAACGCGCCAATTGTTGCGACAAACCACCCCCGTGACCTGCAAGAACAATAGATCGAGGGAGTGAAGCCAATGATCATGGAAATGCGCGTTTATCACTGTCTGCCGGGCCGCCTGCCGGCGCTGATGAAGCGCTTCGATACGCTGACGCTGAAACTGTGGGACAAGCACGGCATCAAGCAGGCCGGGTTCTTCACCACGCTGATCGGCACCTCCAATCAGGAACTGACCTATTTCGTAGCCTGGGATTCGCTCGCCGATCGCGAGAAGAAATGGACCGCCTTCCAGGCCGATCCGGACTGGATCGCCGGCCGTGCCAAGAGCGAGGAAGACGGCCAGATCATCGACAACATCGTCAGCCAGTTGCTGGTGCCGACGCCGTTCTCGTCGGTAAAATGACGGCTTATGCAACCCTGATATTCGAGGGTTAAATAGGGTTGATCCTGGTGGGGCGGACCTGCATGGTCCGCGCCGAAATAAGGAAAAATCCCTTGAACGAGAACCTCAAAGCAGCGCCTGTCGTCGCCGTCGGTCCGGTCAAATTCGGCAACGACCTGCCGATTTCGATCATTGCGGGACCGTGCCAGCTCGAGAGCCGCGCCCATGCTCTGGAAGTGGCGGGCGCGCTGAAAGAGATCGCGGCCAGGCTGAAAATCGGGCTCGTCTACAAGACCTCCTTCGACAAGGCCAACCGCACCAGCGGCACCGCCGCGCGCGGCATCGGGCTTAGCCAGGCGCTGCCGATCTTTGCCGAGATACGTTCCTCGCTCGGTTTGCCCGTGCTCACCGACGTGCATGAGGCGACGCAATGCGCCGAGGTGGCGCAGGCGGTGGACATATTGCAGATCCCGGCCTTCCTGTGCCGGCAGACCGATTTGCTGTTGGCGGCGGCGGCGACCGGCAAGGTCGTCAACGTCAAGAAGGGCCAGTTCCTGGCACCGTGGGACATGGCCAACGTCGTCAGCAAGATCACCGGCGGCGGCAATCCGAACGTCTTGGTCACCGAACGCGGCGTGTCGTTCGGCTACAACACGCTGGTGTCGGACATGCGCGCGTTGCCGATCATGGCGCGCACGACCGGTGCGCCGGTGATTTTCGACGCCACCCATTCGGTGCAGCAGCCGGGCGGCAAGGGCGCGTCCTCCGGCGGTGAGCGCGAATTCGTGCCGGTGCTGGCGCGCGCCGCGGTCGCGGTCGGCGTCGCCGGCGTCTTCATCGAGACCCATCCCGATCCGGACAAGGCGCCGTCGGACGGGCCCAACATGGTGCCGCTGCGCGAGTTCGAAGCGCTGGTCAAAACCCTGATGGGGTTCGACGCGCTCGCCAAAGGGCTGGCGAGGGGTGTGGCGCGTTGATGACGCGGATATTTTCGTGACCGCCACCAGCCGTCTGCCACCGGCGCTC
>JAIEPP010000701.1 GCA_019748335.1 Xanthobacteraceae bacterium | reverse complement strand
CTCGATTTGCGCGCGATCGCCGAACAGCAGAAATTCGGAGTCGGGATGCCGGGTCAATGAAATTGCGGCGCCGGGAATGACGACCGATGCGCCGACATCGCCACCCATGGCGTCAAGCGCGATTCGAACCTTTTGAGGCATGAACGTCCCGGAAACCTGATCTCTTGCGGCCCTCGGCGAGCCCGGCCGCACACTGGAAAAGGCACCGCCACGGCGGTGCTCGGCGAAGTGCAACGCAGCACCTCCGCCGGGCCGCGACAATAGCGTGTCCCCGTCCCGACACAACCTCTTGACCACCGTCTTTTGGCGAACGGAACCGGGACGGGCCGGAAACAAAATATCAAACATTCTCTGATAAGTCAGATACTTAAATGATATTTCTCGTGCGGCAATGTAGCCACATCAACCGGAATACGCGCCGACTGTCCACTTTAGCGGCCGGTCACTTGCCTGTGGGCTTCTTCTTGCCCGGCTTTTTGGGCTCGACCTTCAGCGCCTTCAAGGCGGCAAACGGGTGATCCTCGGGATCGGCGGCTTCAACCAGGGGTTCGAAAACCACGTCGGGTTTACGCGGATAGGGGTCAACAGCGAGATACAGCGCGTCGGTGGCCACCCTGCCGAGATCGATGATGCCGTTCTCGATCGGCTCCGGCGGGTCCGGGGTATCGCCGTCACCGTGCCCGGCCTCATCGACCAGATCGGCCATTTGCGGGATCTGCTCCGGCGGGGTGAAGATCAGGTCGATGGGTTCGTCGATGTCGCTTTCGATCGGCTCCAGCGTCACCACGCAGGTCTGTCCGATGCGCGCCCGCACGTGTCCTGCGACATGGTAGCGGCCGCCGCTCTTCGGCGTCACATCGAAGGAAGCCTGTGCCGAGAGCACCTCGCGCAGATCGCCGACATCGGCGATCGCCCGGCATATGGCCTCATCGGCCCTGAGCTCACGATGCAGGCCGGTGTCCGGGATTTGCGCCACCGCCAGCGGGACACGCCAAGGATCTTGCTTTAGCGCATCTGGCTTCAGCGCATCTGGCTTCAGCGGGTCCGGTCTTTCTTTCATGCTGCTGCTCATTGCCGCGCGCCCACATCTTCTGGCGAAGGAAACCTCGCCGAACCACTCAACAGCATCGCATCGTCGAGACCATCCAGGCCGGCCATGGCCGCCTCCGCATAGGCCGCGAGCTGATCGGCCTTGGCGATATTCTCGCCGTTCAGGATGTTCTTGCAAAGCGCCTGCGCCAGCGCCTCGTGGCCGCCGGTCAGCGCGAGATCATAGGCCGCGGTCCGGCCATAGAAGGCCTCGCCGAAGGCCTGCATCCGCTTTGGCACGGTGAGGTCGCCGACGCCCATTTCGCGCAGATTGTCGTCCATATCGTTGCAGAAATGGTCGAACAGCGCCTGCGACAGGGCTGCGCCGCCCTCGGCCGGCTTCAGCCGCCGCAATACCAGCCACAAATGCAGCACCAGCAGGTCAAAACGGCCGTTAACCGTGTCCGGCACCGCCAAGGTCCGATAAAATAACGGTTCTCGCGCCTGCGTCACGATCATGCCATAGATGGCCTCAATGGTGCCGCGCAGGGGCGTCCGGGGTTTCCTGAAGTGATTGAACGGCCAAAGCATTGTGGGTTCCGTCTGCGAGCCCCCAAGGTTTCCTCGTTGAAGGTTTCCTTGTTGGGAGCCCGCGCATGTTGCAATCCAGCGTGCTGCCCGGTACGTCAACGCCTCGCGCGATGCAAGGGTACGGGCAAGTTCCTGATATGACCGAAACCAGCCACAAAAGCCCCTACGCGCCCTCGCCGCGCCGCCTGACCGCGCGCTGGCGCGGTTTCCGCGCCGTTGCCGCCGTGGCCCTGATGTGCGCGGCGCTGGGCGCCTGTGCCGGCGAACAGTTCCAGAAGGGCTATATCCTGCCGCCCGGCGCGCTCGAGCAGATTCCGATCGGCGCCAGCCAGGACCAGGTGCTGATCGTGATGGGAACCCCGTCCACGGTCGCCACCCTGAACGGCGAGGTATTCTATTACATCTCGCAGCGCTCCGAGCGCAAAGTCGCCTTCATGAACCAGCAGGTCGTCGACCAGCGTGTCATCGCGATCTATTTCGACAAGAACCGTCAGGTGCAGCGGCTCGCCAATTACGGCCTGCAGGACGGCAGAATCTTCGACTTCATCAGCCGCACGACGCCCACCTCCGGCCAGGAGCTCAGCTACCTGACGCCGCTGTTCAAGCTGCTCAGCTTCAACTAACACCTGCCCTCGATCGTACCTGCGCCAATTTGCCTGCGCCAAGTCACCGGCTTGCCGGATGGCCTCGCGCTCCCTACGCTCCCTGCAAAGCAGCGATTCAGCAGGGAGCGAACGTGTGACCAACAAAATCTTTTCTCGCCGACGTGTATTGACCGGCGCTGCAACCATTTCGGCTGCGGCGATCCTGCCGCGCGCCAGCCTCGCCGACTGGCGACCGACGGAAACCGTCCGGGTGATCGTACCGGCCGCGGCCGGCGGCACCACCGACGTGATGGGACGGCTGCTGGCAGCGCACCTGCAGACCGCCTGGGGCCAGTCCGCCGTGGTGGAAAACCGCTCGGGCGGCGGCGGCACCATCGGCACCGTCGAGGTGATCCGACAGAAGGGCGATGGTCACACCATTCTGATCGGCAACCCCGGCCCCAACGCCATCGCCTACAGCATCTTCCGCAACCTGAACTACAAGGCGGACCAGTTGCAGCCGGTTTCCAACCTGATCCGGACCCCGAACATCGTGTCGGCGCATCCGTCCACCGGCATCAAGTCGATCGCCGAACTGATCGCTTACATCAAGGCCAACCCCGACAAGCTGAACTACGCGTCGTCAGGCGTAGGCCAGAGCCCTCACCTCACCGGCGCCTGGTTCCTGCAACTCACCGGCCTCAAGATGGTGCACGTGCCGTTCCGCGGCGCTGGCCCAGCGCTACAGGCAGCGCTGGCCGGCGACATCCAGATCCTGTTCGACAACCTGTTCCCGTCGCTTCCGCAAACCCAGGAAGGCAAGCTCACCGCGCTCGCCGTCACCACGCCCGAGCGCAGCGGCGTGGCGCCGAACATTCCGACGATGCGGGAGAGCGCTCCTGAGCTCGCGAAATTCGACGTGTCGTCCTGGTTCGGCGTATTCCTGCCGAAAGCCGCGCCCGCTCCTGTCGTCGATGCCCTCAACAAGGAAATCAAGACGATGCTCGAGCGCGAGGACATCAAGAAGACCATCGCCGCGATGGGCGCCCGCACGGACTGGGGCACGCCGGAGCAATATTCCGGTTTCGTGCAGGCGGAGACCGCCAAGTTCGGCGAGATCATCAAGCGCGAAGGCCTGCAGATGGACGTGAACTGAGGTTGCGCTCCGCTACGCCCCCTTGTTGATCTTCTTGACCTTGGCGTCGGTAGCCTCGATCGCCAGCGCCAGTTCCAGGATCGCCTTCGACAGCAGTTCGGCGGCCTCCTTCTGATCCTGCGACTTGGCGGCGCGGAGCGCGTAGTTACGGGCGGATGAGAGCGACATCGATTGATCTCCGTGTTGCGCAGGTTCTCGGCGAACTGATTTGGCGCCCGCCCTGCGAAGTAAGAAAAACCCCGCGGCTTGCACCGCGGGGTTTTCGTTTCGAGCAGTTCCTCGAAGCTCAGTGCGCCAGGATCGCCAGCAGCAGCAAAGCCACGATGTTGGTGATCTTGATCATCGGGTTGACGGCGGGGCCCGCCGTATCCTTGTAGGGATCGCCGACGGT
>JAIEPP010000644.1 GCA_019748335.1 Xanthobacteraceae bacterium | reverse complement strand
ACCGGCGACGCCGCGCCCTGGACCACGCATTGGTGCCTGGCGCAGCCGGTGTTTCCGATGTCGATGCTCGGCCCCGACGGCCATCCGACCCGCGGCGGGTTTCTGCCGCCGGTGCCGTTGCCACGCCGGATGTGGGCCGGCGGCGAGCTGGAATTTTTCGATGCGCTTCGCGTCGGCGACGACTCCAAACGCACATCGCGTATCACGGATGTGACGGTCAAGACCGGCTCAACCGGCGTGCTGTGCTTCGTCTCTGTCGAACACATCATCACGACGCCGCGCGGCATGGCCGTTCGCGAGCGCCAGGACCTGGTCTATCGCGACATGGGCGGCGCGGCGCCGGCCGCGAAGGCGCCACCGCCGGCGCCGGTCGCGAAACATCGCGAAGTCAGGGTCAGCGATCCCGTGCTGCTGTTTCGCTACTCGGCGCTGACCTTCAATGGCCACCGCATCCACTACGACCGCGACTACGCCACCAAGGTCGAGGGCTATCCCGGCCTGATTTTCCACGGCCCGTTGCAGGCCGCCCTGATCGTTGAATTCGCCGCCAAACTTCACGGCGGCAAGCCGCCGAAGAAATTCAGCTATCGCGGCCTGCAGCCGCTGTTCGAAGGCACCGAGTTCTCGGTCAATGCCAACGAAGGTGCCGCCGGCACCGAACTGTGGATTGCCAATGCCGAGGGACAGCCGACCATGAAGGGCACCGCGACGTGGTGAGGTTTCTCTAATCGTCATTTCGAGCGAAGCGACTTGTCCGCCGTAGCGCGAAGAGCGAAGGCGGAAGCAATCCGAAGAAAGCACTGGATTGCTTCGTCGCTTCGCTCCTCGCAATGACGAAAAGCACATTTCGGGGTACGCCATTGTCCAGCCAATCCACCACCGTCAAAGCCGCCACCTTCGCGCTGCTGCGCGCGTTCGGCATCAAAAAAGTCTTCGGCAATCCCGGCTCCACCGAACTGCCGTTCCTCAGCGACTGGCCTGACGACATCGACTACGTGCTCGGCCTGCAGGAAGCCTCCGTCATCGGCGTGGCCGACGGCTATGCGCAGGCGACCCGCAACGCAGGGTTCGTCAACCTGCATTCCGGTGCCGGCGTCGGCAACGCGCTCGGCAATATCTACACAGCGCACCGCAACCAGACGCCTCTGGTGATCACCGCCGGCCAGCAGGCGCGTTCGATCCTGCCGTTGCAGGCGTTTCTCTACGCCGAGCGCGCGTCGGAATTTCCGCGGCCCTATGTCAAATACAGCGTCGAGCCCGCGCGTGCCGAGGACGTGCCATCAGCGATCGCCCGTGCCTATTACGTCGCGATGCAACCGCCCTGCGGGCCCACGTTCGTGTCGGTGCCGATCGACGACTGGACCCGCCCGGCGCAATCGATCGAAGCCCGCCAGGTCAGCCGCGAGTTGGGTCCCGATCCCGCCGCGATGAAGGCGCTGGTATCGGCGCTGGAGAGCGCAAAACACCCGGCCCTCGTGATCGGCCCCGGCGTCGATCGCGCGCAAGCCGTCGACCTGATGGTGCGGGTGGCGGAGAAAACCAGGGCGGCCGTCTGGGTCAGCCCGTTCTCGGCGCGCTGTTCGTTCCCGGAACGGCATCCGCAATTCACCGGTTTTCTGCATGCCTCGCCGGGGCAACTCTCCGACGCCTTGCGCCCGCATGACCTCGTCGTCGTGATCGGCGCGCCGGTGTTCACGTTCCACGTCGAGGGCCACGCCGGGATATTCGACGGCGAAACCGCGATCTTCCAGATCACCGACGATCCGACCGCCGCCGCGGTCACACCCGTCGGCACCAGCATCGTCGCCACCACGAAGCCGGCGCTGTCGATGCTGCTGGAGATGTTGCCGGAGACAAAACGCGCCGCGCCTGTCGGCCGCGTGCTGCCACCAAAACCTTCAGCGGCCGATCCGATTCCTGTCGAATATCTGCTCGACGCGCTTCACCACGCCATGCCAGCCGACGCGGCTTTGGTCGAGGAAGCGCCGTCGCACCGCCCGGCGATGCAGAAGTTCATGCCGATGCGCGGCCAGGACAGTTTTTACACCATGGCCAGCGGCGGCCTCGGCTGGAGCCTGCCCGCCGCCGTCGGCATGGCGCTGGGGCGGCCGGCTACGCGCACCGTGTGCCTGATCGGCGACGGCTCGGCGATGTATTCGATCCAGGCGCTGTGGACCGCCGCGCAGCGCAAGCTGCCGCTGACCGTCGTCGTGATCAACAATTTAGGCTACGGCGCGATGCGCTCGTTCAGCCAGGTGATGCAGGTGCGCAACGTGCCCGGCCTCGATCTGCCCGATATCGATTTCGTCAAACTCGCCGAGGGCATGGGCTGCCACGCGGTGCGGGTGAGCAAATCATCGGAGCTGGCGGGCGCGCTGAAACGAGGCCTGTCGCATGACGGCGTCAGCCTGATCGAGGTGATGGTGGATTCGGCGGTGCCGCTGCTGTACGCGAAGAAGAGTTAGTACAGTCCTCATCCTGAGGAGCGCGCAAAGCGCGCGTCTCGAAGGATGGCCACATACGGGCTTCATGGTTCGAGACGCCGCTTCGCGGCTCCTCACCATGAGGACTACGATCTCACTTCCCGTACGCTTCCCGCATCCTGGCCTGGATCTTCGCCATCCCCGCAATCCATCGATCGTAATTCTCGGTCTTCTTGCGCATGTAGCCCAGCACCTGCGGGTGAGGCAGAATGACGAACGTCTCCTGCTCCAGCCCGTGCAGCACGTCCTGCGCCACCTGTTCCGGTGTCAGATCGCCGTCGCCGGATTGCGGGCCCTTCGGGATCGAGCGGAGCATCGCGGTATCGACGCCCTGCGGGCACAGGATCGAAACCTTGATGGCATCGTCCTTGTGCGAAATAGCGAGATTTTCCGCAAAGCCCACGGCAGCATGCTTGGTGGTCGAATAGGCCGGACTGCCGACCTGCGAGAGCAGCCCCGCCGCTGAGATCGTGTTGAGGAAATAGCCGCCGCCGCGCGCCTTCATGCGCGGGATCAGGTGCCGCGCGGCGTAGACATGCGCCATCACGTGAACGGCCCAGCTCCGCGACCAGGGTTCATCGGAGGTTCCGCCCGCGTTGGCCGACAGCGGATCGAAGCCGCCGCCGATGCCGGCATTGGAGCAGAACAACGCGATCGGGCCGAATTGATTTTCGGTCTCCTCGATGACGTGAAGGATGTCCTTCTCTTTTCCGACGTCGCATTTGAAGGCCGCCCCATTGATCGGGGTAGCGACGGCGCGCGAGCCATCCGGATCGATATCGGCGACGACGACCTTGGCGGCGCCGGCGCGATGGAACGCCTCGCACATCGCCTTGCCGATGCCGTTGGCGCCGCCTGTGACAACCACGACTTTGCCGGTTACCTGCATGGCCGTTCTCCCTTTATTATATTATTCGTTTCTACGTCAGCACCACATCGAGGATAGCCGTATAGTGGCAGGCCGCGCCAAGCAAGACGAAGCCATGCCAGATCGCGTTCTGGAATCGCAGCCGCTGCCAAGCGTGGAAGATCACGCCAAAACTATACAGCATGCCGCCGGCGACGACGAACCCAAGCGCCAGCCCAGGCAGCGCCTTCGCGACCGGATCGTAGAGCATCACGCCGCTCCAGCCGAGAGCGAGATAGAGCCCGACGGCTGTGCGGTCGTACCGTCCCGGCCGCGCCAGTTTCAGCACGATCCC
The DNA here is from genome assembly GCA_019748335.1 of Xanthobacteraceae bacterium. Taxonomy (GTDB): domain Bacteria; phylum Pseudomonadota; class Alphaproteobacteria; order Rhizobiales; family Xanthobacteraceae; genus Bradyrhizobium. Next base: position 50 of record JAIEPP010000644.1, on the reverse strand, counting down.
CAAAATCGCGACGCACCACACCCCGATCAGCAGCACGATGGCAAAGGTGC
>JAIEPP010000054.1 GCA_019748335.1 Xanthobacteraceae bacterium | reverse complement strand
GCCGGCGATCTCGATGGTGCCGGCATTGGTGATCGCGCCGCCAGACAGCGCCACGCCGTTCAGCTTCAGCGTCTTGCCGCTGTCGACATGGACCGTGCCGGTATCGGTGATGGTCGTTCCCGTCACCGTGGTGCCGTTCAGCGTCAGGATCTGGTCGCCATCGACCGTGAGCTGTCCGTTGTTCAGCGCGGCACTGTTGATGGCGCTGTCGCCGGCGACCTCGATGGTGCCGTCATTCGTCACCGTGCCGCCCGTCACCGTGGTGCCGTCAAGTGTCAGGACACCGGTGATATCGATCACGGCGGACGCGCCGTTGACGACCGTCTCGCCATTCAGCGCATTGGTGCCTTTGACATTGACGGTGCCGCTGTTGTTCAGCGCGCCATCATTCAGCGCGGCCGTGCCGGTCAGGTCGATCGTGCCCAGATTGGTGACCGTGCCGCCGGTAATCGCTCCACTGTCGATCGCGAGGAACGCTAGCGCATCGACCTTGACCTCACCGAAATTGGCGATGTCGGACTGCACCGTGAGCGTGCCGCCGGAGATCTCGATCTTTCCGGTGGCGGCATTGGTAATACTGCTTTGATTCTTGAAGTCGCCGCCCGCGGCCAGATTGAGCGTGCCGGAATTCTGCAGCGAGCTGTGATCCCTTACTTCCATCAGCCCGCCGACGCTGATGGTCCCGTAATTCCGGACCTCCGAATCGGCGCTCATGCTGAAGAAGTCACCGACCGTCAGCGTGCTGTTGTTGATCAGGACCGGCGCCGTCGTGCCGAAGTCGTTCATCGTCACGGTCTTGGCGACCGCGGCCTGATTGATCGTGACCGGGAATGACGGCGTCAGGCCGATCAGCTGATTGGTGATGATGATGGCATCATCATTGGCGGTCGGGACCGTACCGGTCTCCCAGTTGGCGCCGTCGCTCCACAGGCCGCCCGCGGGCTGCCCGGGATGCGCGGTGGCGATCCAGACCACGGCCGGCGTATCGGTACCGGTAATCGTAACGACAACCTGCTGCGTCGAGATCGCGCCCAGCGAATCCGTGACCGTCACGGTATAGGTGAGCGTCAGCGTCTTGCCGAGCGGAATGAAATCCGCGAGATAGACCGGAAAATCGGCGAGCGACCAGTTGATCGTTCCGGTACCGGAATTGGTGCTGTCGGCCGCGAGCGACGCGGTGAGCGCGGTCTGAAAAAAGCTGAGCGGAGCAGGTGCGACGGTTCCGACGTCGACGCCGTCGAGCGCCACCGTGCTCAACGCGGCGGCAACCGTGTGGTGATCGGTGAGATCCGGATCCTTGAAGGTCAGCGTCCCGCTGGTCGGAACGTGCGCAGTCAGAACGCCGCCCGGCGTGGTCTTGCCGCCGGCAAAGTCGATCTGCGGCACGCTGGTCGTAATGACCGGAACGTCATTGGTGCCGGTGATCGTGATCGTGAACGTCTGGAACGCGGTCTCGTTGCTCGGCGCGAAGTTGTTGTCGACCCGCGCCATGTAGGTCAGCGTCAAGACCTCGCCGGCCGCGAGGAAGTCGAATGCGCCGTCGGCAATGTTGTAGGTCCAGGTCGCCACGCCGTGATTGATGCCGGCCGCATCCTGCACCACGACCAGCGGCACTTCGACGGCATGGATCGCGGCCAGTTGCGCCGCCGTCAACGTCGCGGAGACGTCGGTGTGGCTGGCGTTCTGATAGGTGAAGGAATCGAACGCGGTCTTGACGGTCGGAACATCGGCGGGGTTGAGATCGGCATAGGAGACGGAGCCGTTCGCAGTGTTGAGCGCGCCGCTACCGGTCGTGAGGACATGCTCCGTCGTGGCGCCACCGGTGGTGGCGATCGCCGGCGCGCCGGGAATATGTTCGCGGCTGGCGATAGTTGCGCCGGGGCTCACGGACGCAGTCTTCTCGGGCGAGAAAAGCAGCTGCAGGTCGACAGGAATCGAATCGCCGTTTGCCAGCTTGAGGAAAAACGTCTGCGGGACGATCGAGTCGGTGAAATTGGTGGTCAGCTTCGTATTGGGATTGTTGAGGTCGCTGAATTTCAGCGCAAAGACGTCGGTAATGATCTTCTGCGCATCGGCCGACAGTTGCGCCGACGACAGGAAGTTGACGCCGCCCTGGCCGTTGACGACCGTCTGCGTTCCCGCCTGGTTGACGGTCGCGATTGGAGTCAGCGTGGTCTTGTCGAACAGGATGTAGGAGCCGGTGGTACCGTCCGGCTCGACCAGCACCTGGAATTTCGCGGGCGGCGCGCCGCCGCTGGCGGGCACGGTGAAATCGATCTCGACCAGCACCGCAGTGCCGCGGATGCCCATGGTGGCGACCGGGGTGTCGACCTTCATGTCGCCATGCTTGGCGGTGGCGCCGGCGACGAACGAAATCGTGCCCTGCACCAGGCTGATCAGCGATTTGTTGTCCGACCCGTTGGGGTCGTAGATCATTTCGTTCAGCACCATCTTGGCATTCGACGCAAGGCCGAAGACCGTGCCGTCGATGAAGGTGATGCCGAGAGTCGAATCGGAACCCGACGCGACCACGTCGCCTTTGTTGACGTTGTCGCCTTGGTTCAGAATGATCGAGACGCCGTTGCGGATCGCGGTCGCTGTGCCGGCCAGCTTGGTAACGTGGCCGATGACCTGGGCAACGCTGGCGCTGCCGTCGGCCTGGGCAAACTGGGTGTGTCCGGTCAGCGCGTTGATGATGTCGCCGGTCAGGTGGGCGCCATCCGGGGATGCCAGCGCGGCCCGCTTCTCGCCCTTGAAGTAATCGTGCAGGACGACTTCACGGTCGTCGCCGGACAGGATCAGGTCGACGCCCGAGCGTTTGAAATCACCGCCGAACAGCAGATGCGCATCAGGAATGATTATGGCGTCGGAGGGGGCATGGCCCGATACCGTGCCGACGTGGACATGCGCGCCCGGGTGAGCACCCTGACTGTCAGGCAGCACATCAGTAAATTTGCCGGCCAAGCTCAAATGGGCACCGTTGCCGCTATGGTTAAATCTTATACAATATCAATCGTCTAAACTTGCATATCACCGGACGGTCACTTGCGAAACTGTCCATTGCTTGTGTGATCAACCGCACCGAGCCTCTTTTGAGGCCAATTCTCTTGCGGTGCTGCTCAATACAGCAAGCATTGTTTGCTAATACCCCAACAGTACCGGCCTTATTCCGAGGTCGAAGTAACATCCCTGCGAGTATTCGAAGTATAAATCGTGATATCTATACTTCGGACTTCTGTTCCCGAATGCCGCAGGGCAATATGACGCCGTTTTTCAATTTCGAACTGTAACTTAGCTTACAAAGCACGTGATTCTTAACGAATTAGCCATATTAACCGGAAATGAAGGATAAGGCACGGTTAAGGCCGACGCCGCGGGGCCGGCCGACACCAACCCATAAAAGTTTCCGCATTCCGGCCACACCTTCTTTAAGCTGTTTTTGGCTTTCCGGCCAGCACCCTCAGGTTTTAAGAAGACCCAAACCTCCTCCGCCCATCCTCGTCCCTGAAATGATCCGGTCACGTGCAGGCTCACCAAGCCAGCCGATGCCCGGACGAGGGGCGTCAGATGAAGTTGTCAGGGTTTTCACACGCATGGCGTGTGGCCATGGTCGCGTGCGCTTTGGCTTGGTTCGGACCGGCGGAGCTGCGCGCCGACACGCGGGTCGCACTCGGCCCGGTGCAGGTGATTCAGCAGTCGGCGGAGCCGTTCGGGCTTGCGGCATCCCC
>JAIEPP010000633.1 GCA_019748335.1 Xanthobacteraceae bacterium | reverse complement strand
GTCGGCGTTCTCTTCGTGGCCTTGAGGGGTGTCCATCTCTGTGCTCCCGGTAAATCTGGAAATCCGCTGGTCAGGCTCATGCCACAAGTCTGGCAAACACTTGGTCCAGACCAGTGCGCCATTCATAGGGCACGCCAAACCATTGCTTGAAGGCATTCGCCTCGTAGCCGGCCTGGCTGATGTGCGTCTGGCGCGGCCAGTATCCGAAGACGTCGCGGCTGTAGCCGACCGGAACCGCGCCCGCGGGGCAGAGCTCGCGCAATCCCAGCAACGGCTCGGCGCTGACGGCGACAAACCGTTCGCCGAGGGCATTGAGGTGCTGAATCTCCACGGCACGATGGCGATCGGCGCCGGCCAGCAGCGCGTCGAGCGCCGTCGACGTTATCCTTGCCGTCGCGGGCGCGACGTCATGCACCGGCTGCGCCGCATCGATTGCCCCCATCACGCCATCCGAAATCATCGAACTCCAGCGGAGCCAGCCATCCATGGTCATGTCGTGAAAGCACGGGCCCTGCGCCAACTGCCGCAGCCGCGGCAGGACGCCGCCCGGCGACGCTGCGCTGACCGGTCTGACATCGCCGGCAAAGCCCTGCAGGAAGATCACCGCCGTGTCCTGGCCAAAGCGCTGCCGCAAGGCCTGGCGAACCTGGCCTGGATAGTCCGCGCTGATCTCCAGTTCGCCGGGAAATCCGCTGGGATGACAGGTGTAGTGCCAGACGATCGCCGTCGTTTCACCTTCGATGACCCAGGCGGTGATCTGGGGATCGACCGGCCCGTCGACGTTGGGCGCCATGATGGTTTTTTCGAACCGCAGGCCATGGCTGGTCAGTTGCGGAAGTCTTCGTGGCAGCCGCCGATTGACGCCGGCCTGCGCGATCGCCCGGCCCTTGCGCAGCTTCGCCTGTTTCGGCTTTGCACCGAGTGCGCCGGACACCGCCGCGACCAGCCTGTCCCGCACGCTTGCGAAATGATCGTCGCACCGCGTGCCGAGCAGCGGTTTTGTGTTTTCCAGCGCCGGCGCGGAATGGGTGTGGCTGGCCACGATCAGCACCGCCTGCGGATCGACGCCAAAGCCGGCGCAGGCCTTCAACAGCGCATCGCTGAGTTCGCGGCCGACAAAGACGGCATCGATGGAGATGAAAACCGCCTTGCACACGCCGGTCTCGAAGATCGCGATAATATTGGCTTCCAGCGGATCGTGAACATCAGCGGTAACCCGCGCCCCGCCGGCCCGCCCGCCGAGCGGCACCGGATGATCGGGATCGATTGACACGGAGATGTTGGTATATTCGATCATCCCACTCGTCTTGCGATACGGCGCGCGCCTTTCAGCGGCACCGACAGAAAGAACCGCGCCATCCGCGCCGGCGAATAGGTCCGCAGACCGCACGACGTGCAGTGCGGGTCGTCGCAAAACGCCGCCGTCGGGTCTTGCGCCAGGATCGGACGCTCGACCGCGTAGGCCGCGGCCGCATCGGCGAAAATGGAAACCGCGCCGCCGACGGTGCCGCGGCGCAGGATGCCCGCGGCTTCGTAATCGCTGTAAAACTTTCCGAATCCCGCGCTGCATCCGGAAACGTCGCGCCGGGCGAACCACCTGATGTGATTGCCGTCCTGCACCGCGCAAATTCGCTTGCGGCTCAGCAGCGTCCTGTCGGCCAGCCCAAGGTCTTCCTGGACCCGGTGCACCGTGCTGAAGCCCGGACTGGATTCGACGCAGCCGACCAGCAGCAGTTTGCCGCCGGCCTCGATCAGGTTCTTGATCGGATAAAATGCCGTTGCGTTCTCGTCATGGCCGCGCACGATCGCCTCGGCGTTGGGCCCGAGCGCGACAAACGAATTGGTCGGATGCTTGCTTCGAACGGCCCCCGGCTGATCGAGAACGATCCGCGTGAACGCGCCGGTTTCGGACTTCGCCCTGGCGTGAAACGGAAATTGCGCGGCCTGGCTTTTTTGCCAGAAGTAGAAGTCGGGGGTGAAAGCCAGCGCCACCACCGTGCCGGACGGCCCGATCGTCTCCAGGATGCCGTCGAACAGCGCCGTCGCCGGACTGCCGCTTTCGACCTTGATCGCCTTCGCCGCGCAGCGGACGAGCACGGTATCGCCGGTTTGCAGGCCGAGGTTCCGCAGGTCGGCCGTGAGCGATGGGGGCATGTCAGAACTCGCCTGCGAAGGCTGTATGTTGGAGCAGAGACGGCAATCCGCTAACAGTCCGCCTTCGTTGCTTCGCAACTTCGGCGAGACAGCGTCCGCGCTGTGCGCCCCGGCTGGCTTGCCCAGCCGAAGCGCACCGCGCGAAGGCTGGTAGGCGATGACGGACTCGAACCGCCGACATCTTCCGTGTAAAGGAAGCGCTCTACCAACTGAGCTAATCGCCCTTCTGCCGACTGTTTAGCCCCGCCGCACCCCTTCGCGCAAGGCGGGCCAGGACAACAAAGGCGTCGAACCGAGCCGACAAAAAAGCGGCGCCCCGAAGGACGCCGCTTTCGTCATATTTGCATCACTCAGTGCGCCGTCAGGCCGCCAGCCGCCTCGTCGCCGGCCTCAGTCTTGACCGGCACCTTGGTGTCCTCTTCCCAGACGATCGGCACCGGGGGGCGCACCAGCGCCTTGTTGACGACGTCGTCGAGCCGGGCGACCGGGATGATGTCCATGCCGCCCTTGATCGCATCGGAAATCTCCGTGAGATCCTTGGCGTTGTCCTCGGGGATGAACACCGTCTTGATGCCGCCGCGTGCCGCAGCCAGCAGCTTCTCCTTCAGGCCGCCGATCGGCAGAACCCTGCCGCGCAGCGTGATCTCGCCGGTCATGGCGACATCGTGCCGGACCGGAATGCCGGTCATGACCGAGATAATGGCGGTCGCCATCGCAACACCCGCCGACGGTCCGTCCTTCGGGGTCGCCCCTTCGGGAACGTGGACGTGGATGTCGCGGCGGTCGAACATTGGCGGCTCGATGCCGTAGTTGATCGCCCGCGAGCGGACGTAAGACGCCGCCGCCGAGATCGACTCCTTCATCACGTCGCGCAGGTTGCCCGTCACCGTCATCTTGCCCTTGCCGGGCATCATGACGCCTTCGATGGTCAGCAACTCGCCACCGACATCGGTCCAGGCCAGGCCTGTCACGATACCGACCTGCGGCTCGCTCTCGATCTCGCCGTAGCGATACTTCGGCACGCCGAGGAACTCTTCCAGAGTCTTCTCGGTGACCTTGACCGACTTCTTCTTGGAGATCATCAGCTCCTTCACCGCCTTGCGGGCGAGTGTCGACAGCTCACGCTCCAGGTTACGCACGCCCGCTTCGCGGGTGTAGCGGCGGATCATCAGCAACAAGGCATCGTCGTCGATCGACCATTCCTTGGAATCGAGGCCATGCTTGGAGATGGCGTTCGGGATCAGGTGCTTGCGCGCGATCTCGACCTTCTCGTTCTCGGTGTAGCCGGCGATCCGGATGATCTCCATGCGGTCCATCAGCGGTCCGGGAATATTCAGCGTATTCGCGGTGGTGATGAACATCACGTTGGAGAGATCATAATCGACCTCGAGATAGTGATCGGCAAAGGTGCCGTTCTGTTCGGGGTCCAGCACCTCAAGCAGAGCCGACGACGGATCGCCGCGGAAATCGGCGCCCATCTTGTCGATCTCGTCCAGCAGGAACAGCGGGTTCGAGGTCTTGGCCTTGCGCATCGACTGGATGATCTTGCCGGGCATCGAACCGATATAGGTCCG
>JAIEPP010000248.1 GCA_019748335.1 Xanthobacteraceae bacterium | reverse complement strand
GACGAAGAAACTGCCAACGAACTGCAAAGCCGGGCAAAAGAATACCTGGAACAGCTCGAGACGGAGCTGGAAAACAAGCGGAAGGAACTAGGCGTGGATGACGCTTTGAAAACGGTGCCCGGCGTGACCTCGAAGATGCTGGTCAAGTTCGGTGAGAACGACATCAAGTCGGTCGAGGACCTGGCCGGGTGCGCCACCGACGATCTGGTCGGCTGGACCGAGCGCAAGGAAGGCGGCGAGCCGACCAAGTTCCCGGGCATTCTCGATGCCAACGAGATCTCGCGCGACGATGCCGAGCGCATGATCATGCAGGCGCGCGTCATTGCCGGCTGGATCACCGAGGCCGACCTTGCCAAGGCGTCCGAGGCGACCACCGAGACCGCCGAAGACCAGACGGCGTAAGGCCAAGTGTTCCGCCACGCACCAAATCGTTGCTGCGCGCAGCCCGTGCGCAGATGACCGGAGTAACCAGACAGGCATGCTCGCTTTGGCCGACCCCGATCTCGACAATGGACCGCGGACCGACAGGTCCGCGACCATGCGGATGTGCGCGGTCAGCCGCGAGGTGCGCCCGATCGACGAACTGATCCGGTTCGTCGTCTCGCCGCAGGGCGAGGTAGTCCCCGATTTGAAGCGCAAGCTGCCCGGCCGCGGCCTCTGGGTCTCGGCGTCGCGCCGGACCGTTGCGGAAGCGGTGCGGCGTAACCAATTTAGCAAAGGGTTCAAGCGGCAGGTCCGGGCCGCGGCGACCCTCCCCGCCGATACCGAGGTTTTGCTGGTTCGGAGCTGTACCGAGGCGCTGGCGATGTCCGCCAAGGCCGGTCAGGTGGTTTCCGGTTTCAGCAAGGTCGAGGGCGCGCTAGGGCACGGCCAGGCCGCGGCCCTGATCCACGCTTCCGACGGGGCCGCCGACGGAATCCGCAAATTGGACGCGATCGCCGGGCACAGAAGCGCGAATCTGGGTGAATCCGGGGGTTTCCCGATCGTTACTGTTTTAACGTCCGAACAATTGGATTTGGCACTAGGGCGGTCAAATGTGATACATGCTGCCCTGCTCGCGGGCCCGGCGAGCAAGACGTTCCTGTCGCGCTGCCAGATCCTGGTCCGATACCGGATGGCCGATGACGACAAGACCGCCGATGCGGCCAGAACTTCTGACTAACAAGATTTGGTTCCGAAGACTTGATTCAATGACGGTGCGGATACGCACAACGCAACAAGATTAGGACTGCTGAATGGTTGAGACCAAAACGCCCGGCGACAAGACTTTGAGTGTCAGCAAAACGTTGACGCTGAAGCCGCGCGTCGAGACGGGCACCGTCCGTCAGAGCTTCAGCCATGGCCGGACCAAGCAGGTCGTGGTCGAAAAGCGCGGCAAGCGCCGCGTTGGCGGCGACGCGCCGGCGACCGAAACCCATGCGCCCGAGCCGGTCGTAGCCGCGCCGAAGCCGGCAGCGGCTCCCGTAGCCAAGGTGCCGCTTTCCCGCCCCGCACCCGCAGCCCCCCGCGGCGGTTCCGGCGTCGTGCTGCGCACCCTGACCGAGGACGAACGTTCCGCGCGCGCGAGCGCGCTGGCCGACGCCAAGGTACGTGAAGTCGAAGAGCGCCGGATCGCCGAGGAAGAAGCCAAACGCCGCTCGAGCAAGGAAGGCATCGAGCAGGCCGAACGCGAGGCCGCCGAAGCCCGCCGCAAGGCCGAGGAAGAGCGGCACCGGCTGGAAGAGGAAGCCAAGCGCAAGGCCGAAGTCGAAGCCAAGAAGCGATTTGGCGAAGCCGAAGCCAAGACGGCAGCGCCAGCCACGTCGACGGCAGCGCGTCCCGGCGCGGCCCGCCCGGCAGGCGCCCGTCCGGCCACCACGGCGGCAACGCCGCCGGCGCGCGCGCCCGGTGTCGCGGCCGACGCTTCCGATGAAGATGAAGGTCCACGCCAGATCCGTCGCGGCCCCGGTGGCGCCATGCGCCCCGTGGTGCCGCCCAAGACCACTCACAAGCCCGCCCCGGCGAAGGATCGCGGCCGCCTGACTCTGGTCACGGCACTTAACGCCGACGACGTGCGCGAGCGTTCGATCGCCTCGTTCCGCCGCCGCACCCAGCGCCTGAAGGGCCATGCCGCGAACGAGCCGAAGGAAAAGCTGATCCGCGAGGTGACGATCCCGGAAGCCATCACCATCCAGGAACTCGCCAACCGCATGACTGAACGCGCGGTCGACGTCATCCGCCTGCTGATGAAGCAGGGCGCGATGCACAAGATCACCGACGTGATCGATGCCGATACCGCGCAGTTGATCGCCGAGGAAATGGGCCACAGCGTCAAGCGCGTCGCCGCGTCCGACGTTGAAGAGGGCCTGTTCGACGTCGTCGAGGATTCCACCGATACCGAACCGCGTTCGCCGGTCGTCACCGTGATGGGCCATGTCGATCACGGCAAGACCTCGCTGCTCGACGCGCTGCGCCACGCCAACGTGGTCTCGGGCGAAGCCGGCGGCATCACCCAGCATATCGGCGCCTATCAGGTGACCTCGCCGGAAAGCGGCAAGAAGATCACCTTCATCGATACGCCCGGTCACGCCGCGTTCACCGCGATGCGCGCGCGCGGCGCCAAGGTCACCGATATCGTGATCCTGGTGGTGGCGGCCGACGACGGCGTCATGCCGCAGACCATCGAGGCGATCAACCACGCCAAGGCGGCGAAGGTTCCGATGATCGTCGCGATCAACAAGATCGACAAGCCCGACGCCAAGCCGGAGCGCGTGCGCACCGAATTGCTGCAGCATGAAGTGCAGGTCGAATCGTTCGGCGGCGACGTCGTCGACGTCGAGGTGTCCGCCAAGAACAAGACCAATCTCGACAAGCTGCTCGAAATGATCGCGCTGCAGGCCGAACTGCTCGACCTCAAGACCAACCCGGACCGTCCGGCCGAAGGCACCGTGATCGAAGCCAAGCTCGATCGCGGCCGGGGTCCGGTCGCGACCGTGCTGGTACAGCGCGGCACGCTGCGTATCGGCGACATCATCGTCGCCGGCGCCGAAATGGGTCGCGTCCGCGCGCTGATTTCCGACCAGGGTGTAACGCTCACCGAGGCCGGACCTTCAGTTCCGGTCGAAGTGCTCGGCTTCAACGGCCCGCCGGAAGCCGGCGATCGTCTTGCCGTGGTCGAAAACGAAGCCCGTGCCCGCCAGGTCACCAGCTACCGCGCCCATCAGAAGCGAGAGAACGCCGCCGCCTCGATTTCCGGCATGCGCGGATCGCTCGAACAGATGATGTCGCAGCTCAAGACCGCGGGCCGCAAGGAATTCCCGCTGATCGTGAAAGCCGACGTGCAGGGTTCGCTCGAAGCGATTCTGGGATCGCTGGAAAAGCTCGGCACCGACGAAGTCGCCGCCCGCATCCTGCATGCCGGCGTTGGCGGCATCTCCGAATCCGACGTCACGCTGGCGGAAGGCTTCAACGCCGCCATCATCGGCTTCTCGGTTCGTGCCAACAAGGAAGCCGCAGCCGCTGCCAAACGTAACGGCATCGAGATCCGCTACTACAACATCATCTACGATCTCGTCGACGACATCAAAAAGGCGATGTCCGGCCTGCTCGCGCCGACGCTGCGCGAAACCATGCTCGGCAACGCCCAGATCCTGGAAGTGTTCAACATTTCCAAGGTCGGCAAGGTCGCCGGCTGCCGCGTCACCGACGGCACCGTGGA
>JAIEPP010000093.1 GCA_019748335.1 Xanthobacteraceae bacterium | reverse complement strand
CTTGCAGCCCGCGCCGGTGAGGAAGCACAGGCAATCTCGGATGCGCTGTCTGGCAACGACGCCGGTGACGACGATGACCCCCTAACGATTGCTGGCGTCGGCTTCAACCACGAGGGCAAGACCCGCGATCTGATTCTTGTCGGGGCGAATGAGCCCCACACCGACACGCTGCGCCTGCCGGTAGACGACATCTTCGAACTCGCACAAATCCTGCGCTCGCTCCCCGCTAATCCGGTGAGGGAATAACCATGGCTCGCAAGAAACAGGCCCAGCCTGGCCACAACAGCGCCGCCGCCGATGAGCTGCGCGTCTATATCGAGCGCATCGAGCGGCTCGAAAGCGACAAGACCGAGATTGCGCAGGACATCAAGGATGCGAAGGCCGAGGCTAAAAGCCGGGGCTTCGATGTCAAGGCGATCGAGAAGATCGTCAAGGAGCGCAGCGAGACCGAAGAACAGCGCCGCCGCCGCAAGGAAACCGAGGACCTGACCGACGTTTACCGCGCCGCCCTCGGCATGCTCGACGGCACGCCTTTGGGCGATTCCGCCCGCGAGCGACTGTCGAAGCGACCGGAAGACAAACCCGCGCCGGAGGATTCCGGGCAAGGCGAGGAACCCGCCACCAACCAGCGCGCGACGCTGACAGCCGAGGACATCGCCAGCGCCAAGGACGCCGGGCGGCAGGCCTGCCGGGATGGCAAGCGCGTCATCGACAACCCCTACACGGCGGGCGATCCGCGCCGCGCTGCATGGGATGAAGGCTGGTGTTTTGAGGCTGGCAGCGACGGCATGGACATCCCCAGCGCCTGGCGCCGCAGCGAAAAGAAAAAGCCCGCAAAACCGGATGCGCCGAAGGACGGCGAGCCTGGCGAACAACCTGACGATGGGGAGGAGTGAGATGCTCAAGCTCCCCGAAGGCATGCGCGCCAGCCTCACCATCTATTTCAAGATTGAAGTGAATCGTGGAGAGGCCGACCTCGTACTCACAATCGACGGCTTTTCGGCAATCCCAGAATTCCCGGAAAACCTTGATGCGGAAAAAATCGCGAGCCGACTCAATCTCGATGCGCCGCTCGATTTCACAAAAACCCGGCTGATGACCGCTGCGGAAATCGCCGAATACCGCCGCAGCGAAGAAGAGGAGTGAACCATGGGCGAGCGTCACACGATTGAAGTGAAGAACTCTTCCCTCGGCAACAACATCGCACAGGCCGCCGGCATTGAGCAAGTCAGGGAAGCCCTGCACAAGCATGGTCGAAATCTCGATAACCAGGTCGGCTTTACTCTTGCCATAGCCATCACCGAAGGCCTTGCGGCTGAAATGCGCGCCAAAATCGCGGGTGATGCTTTGCGCGAGGCGCATCGCGCCGGGATCGATATCGGTCAAAGCAAGGAAATCTATGCGTCGCTGCTAGGCCGTTACCCCTTCATCGAAATTGAGATGCGATCCCCTCTCGATGACGTTGAACAGCGGCCTAAAATACCGGAGCGGATCGATGCGTAAGGTCCGATCCATCTCCCCCACGCCCCTCCACCTCTCGAAAGAGACCGAGGAATTGCGCCGAGCCCTTCGCGGGCGCGGCGAGGTGCTTGAGCCGCACGAGGCCGAGGAACCGATCTTGGCCAGTGTCGTGCGAGGTGCCATGTTCGGCTGGCTGGCCGAACTGAACGCACGTGAGGAGCTGAGCGCCGTCGGCATCAAGCCGCGCGCCTCGGCGCTGCTGTCTGGCCCGCCCGGTTGCGGCAAGACCACGCTGGCGCATCATCTGGCCGCCCGGCTCGGCGTGCCCATGGTTAATGTCGGTGCCGAGCACATCATCGATAGCGCGCACGGCGGATCAGAGAAGAATGTCGCCCACCTGTTCAACGCAATCGAGGATTTTGGCAAACCCTGCATCCTCTTCCTCGATGAGATCGATTCCATCGGCGGTAAGCGCAAGGACACGTCCGGCGACCTGGGCGGCGCGGTCACGGCTGGAAACTCAACGCTCACCGTTCTCCTGCGCAAGGTCGAATCCTTCAATGGCATTCTGGTTGCCGCCACCAATCGGGCGGACACGCTCGACCAGGCGCTCTGGCGTCGCTTCGGCATGCAGATCGAGGTGGCCTTGCCGGATGACGATGCCCGCTGGGCGATTCTGAAGCGCTACGGCGAGCCGTTCCTGTTTGATGAGGATCTGCTTGATTGCCTCACCGAATTGACCGATGGCGCGGCGCCATCGCTTCTGCGGCAGTTGATGGAGGGCGTGAAACGCCTGCTCGTGCTGGGCGAGCGCATCCGCCAACCCGCCACATCGGCCGCCGCAGCCTTCGGTGCCATCGCCGCGCAGACCAAGCCGCACCCGGATTACGAATCGCCCCTGCTTTGGTCGCAGACCGGCAAGGCGCTCGAAGAAATCACCCGCGCAGCGAAAGGCCAATGGCCACCGGCGCGGAAGGAAGCACCCGAAACAGGCAACAAGGATGCCGCGTGATGGCAACCAAGGTTGAGACGCCCGCGCTTGGGGTTCACCCCATTCGCGTCACCGAAAACGTCTCCATCACCATCGACCGCAATGCGCTGGCGCGCGTCATGGCGCACCTTGCCCGCGTCGTTGAGCGGCGCAGCACGATTCCGATCCTCGGCAACGTCCGGCTTTCGCCGGGCGACAATTACCTCACCCTCACGGCGACCGATCTCGACATCGAGGCGCGGGTGGATGTGGATTGCGAGGTGTCCGGCTCCGGTGACATCACCGTTCCGGCCCGCACGCTAAATGATATCGTGCGCAAGATCGCCGAAGGCGCGACCGTTTCTCTTGGCTGGGATAGCGCAGGGGCAACCGTCACGGTGCGCTCCGGTCGCTCGCGCTTCGCGCTGCAGGCGCTTCCTGCCAGCGACTTCCCAGACTTGGCAGCCGGGGACATGCCGCACCGTTTCACCATGCCAGCGGCGACAATGCTGGCGCTGATCGAGGCGACCTCCTTCGCAATCCCGACCGACGAGACGCGCTACTACCTCAACGGCATCTACCTGCACTGCCCGACCGACGGCGAGAACGGCTCACTCCTGCGCGGCGTGGCAACGGATGGGCACCGCCTCGCCAGGTTTGATGCGCCAGCGCCCGAAGGGGCGAGCGGCATGCCCGGCATCATCGTGCCGCGCAAGACCGCGGGCGAAATTGCCCGCCTCGCCAAGGATGCGATGGACAAGCAAGGCAACGGCGATATCGAGGTTGCGCTGTCCCCCAGCAAGATCCGCGTTTCCGCCACCCATGTGACGCTGACCTCGAAGCTGATCGACGGCACCTTCCCGGATTATCAGCGCGCCAGCCCCAGCGGGAACGACAAACGGGCGACATTGGCGCGCGAGGCCTTCGCTCGCGCCGCCGACCGCGTGGCGACGATTTCCAGCGAGCCCGGCCGCGCCGTGAAGCTCTCATTCGAGCCTGCATCCGATCCGCAAAGTGGGAACCGGCTTGTGGGCGGAGAGGATGCAGAGAAAAACACCGGCAAACTCCGACTCTCCGCCACAAACTCCGATGCCGGCAGTGCAGAGGAAGAGATCGAGGCCCAATACGACGAGGCCGCACTCGATATCGGCTTCAACAGCCGCTACCTCGCCGACATCCTCGCCGCGCTGGGAAATCCCTTGGCGCGAATGGGGCAAGCCCCAAGCGCGGAGGGCGA
>JAIEPP010000573.1 GCA_019748335.1 Xanthobacteraceae bacterium | reverse complement strand
ATTTCGGTGTTCGATTTCGTCGGCACCGGTCTGTGGCGCGCGACCGGATTTTTCGGCGGCATGGGCAAGGCCGCGCGCGACAGAATCGCGCAGGCGCTGGCCGCCGTCGGCCTCAATGGCTTTGAGAACCGCTCGATCGGCACGCTGTCCGGCGGACAGATGCAACGCATGCTGTTCGCGCGGGTGCTGTTGCAGGACGCGCGGCTGATTGTGCTCGATGAGCCCTTCAACGCCATCGACGCCAAGACCTCGGCCGACCTGCTGGCGCTGGTGCAGCGCTGGCACGGCGAGGGGCGTACCGTGCTGGCGGCGCTGCACGACATGGATCTGGTGCGCGCGAACTTTCCGGAAACGCTGCTGTTGGCGCGTGGGCCGGTCGCGTGGGGCGCGACATCACAGGTGCTGCCGGCCGAAAATCTCGCGGAGGCGCGGCGGATGTGTGAGGCGTTCGACGACGGCGCCGCGGCCTGCGTCGTGCACGACGCGCCGTCACGGGCGGCGTGACCGCAGATGATCTTTGATGCGCTGATTACGCCCTTCACCGAATTCGAGTTCATGCGCCGGGCGCTGGCGGCCGTGATCGCGCTGTCGCTCGGCGGCGCGCCGATCGGCGTGTTCCTGATGCTGCGGCGGATGAGCCTGGTCGGCGACGCCATGGCGCATGCGATCCTGCCGGGAGCTGCGATCGGCTTCCTGATTTCGGGGCTCAACCTGTTTGCGATGACGACCGGCGGCCTGCTTGCGGGCTTTACCGTCGCAATCCTCGCCGGCCTGGTCGCGCGCAACACCGAGATGAAGGAGGACGCCTCGCTGGCGGCGTTCTATCTGGTGTCGCTGGCGCTCGGCGTCACCATCGTCTCCATCAAGGGCACCAATATCGATCTCTTGCATGTGCTGTTCGGCAACATTTTGGCGATGGACGACCAGACCCTGCTGGTGATCGCCTTCAACGCCACCATCACGCTGCTGGTGCTGGCCGTGATCTATCGTCCGCTGGTGATCGAGTGCGTCGATCCGGTGTTTTTGCGCACCGTCAGCCGCGCCGGCGCGCCCGCGCATCTGGCGTTTCTGGCATTGGTCGTGATCAACCTCGTCAACGGCTTTCACGCGCTGGGAACGCTGCTCGGCGTCGGGCTGATGATCCTGCCCGCCGGCATCGCGCGGTTCTGGTCGCGTGACATGTCAGGCATGATCTGCATCGCGGTCGCGAGCGCGATGGTGTCGGGTTATGCCGGACTGGTGCTGTCGTTCCAGACCAAAATTCCCTCAGGCCCTGCCATCATTCTGGTGGCCGCGGCGATCTACGTGGTTTCGGTGCTGTTCGGCAATGTCAGCGGCCTGGTCCGGCAGTTGTTTCCCGGCCGCCACCTCGAGGCGTGACGGACATGCGGCGGTCCATCTGGCTCATCGCTCTCGCGCTGCTTGCGGCCGCCGCCCCGGCGCACGCGGCCGAGCGGCTCAATGTGGTCGCCAGTTTTTCGATCCTCGGCGATCTCGTCCGCAATGTCGGCGGCGACCGGGTCAACGTCACGACGCTGGTCGGCTCCGACGGCGACGCCCATGTTTATGTGCCGGCGCCGATCGATGCCAAAAGGATCGCCGCCGCCAAACTGGTGTTCGTCAACGGCCTTGGCCTCGAAGGCTGGCTGCCACGGCTGGTGCAGTCCGCGGGCGGCAAAGCCACCATCGTGACCGCGACCGCAGGCATCGCGCCTCTAAAACTCGGTTCGGACGCTGATCCGCACGCCTGGCAATCGCCGCTCAACGTGAAAATCTATGTCGGCAATATCCGCGATGCGCTGGTGACGGCCGATTCCGCCGACGCCGGGGTGTTCAAATCCAATGCGGACGCCTATCTGGCCAAGCTCGACGCGCTGGACCGCGAGGTGCGCGAGGCCGTGGCGACAATCCCGGAAACGCGCCGCAAGGTGATTTCGACCCACCGTGCCTTCGGCTATTTCGCCGCCGGCTATGGCGTCGAGTTTATCGCTCCGCTGGGCGTTTCGACCGAATCCGAGGCCAGCGCCCGGGATATTGCCGGGATTATCACCCAGATCCGGGCCGCCAAAATCCCGGCGGTGTTTCTGGAAAATATCAGCGACCCCAGGTTGATCCGTCAAATCGCGGCCGAGACCGGCGCCAGGGTCGGCGGCACGCTCTATTCGGACAGTTTGACCGGCGAAAAGGGCGATTCTCCCACTTACATTGACATGGTCAGGCACAATATAAAGGCCCTGACCAGCGCGCTCGGCCAATAGAGCAGGGGCCTCCCTGCCAGAGCCGGCGCGCTAAAATTCCGCCGGAGCGATTATGCCAGATTTGACGTCCCAAAAAATTCCCGTAACCGTGCTGACGGGCTATCTCGGCGCCGGCAAGACCACGCTGCTGAATCGTATTTTGTCGGAAAACCACGGCAAGAAATACGCCGTCATCGTCAACGAATTCGGCGAGATCGGCATCGACAACGACCTGATCATCGGCGCCGACGAAGAAGTGTTCGAGATGAACAACGGTTGCGTCTGCTGCACGGTGCGCGGCGACCTCGTCCGCATCCTCGACGGCCTGATGAAACGTAAAGGCAAGTTCGACGCCATCATCGTCGAGACCACGGGGCTGGCCGATCCGGCGCCGGTGGCGCAGACCTTCTTTGTCGACGAGGACGTGCAGAAGAACGCGCGGCTCGATGCGGTCGTGACGGTCGCCGACGCCAAATGGCTGAGCGACCGCCTGAAGGACGCGCCCGAGGCCAAGAACCAGATCGCGTTCGCCGACGTCATCATACTGAACAAGACCGATCTCGTCTCCAAGGCCGAACTCGCCGAAGTCGAAGCCCGCATTCGCGCCATCAACCCCTACGCCAAACTGCACCGCACCGAGCGCTGCCAGGTCGCGATCGCGGATGTGCTGGAGCGCGGCGCGTTCGATCTCGATCGTATTCTCGAAATCGAACCGGAGTTCCTCGATGCCGGCGACGATCATCACCACGATCACGACCATCATCATGGCCACGATCACGACCACAGCCATGGCGGCCTGAAGCACTACCATGACGAGGACATGCAATCGCTGTCGCTGCGATCAGCAAAGCCGCTCGATGCGACAAAGTTCATGCCGTGGCTGCAAAATCTCGTCGCCAGCGAGGGGCAGAAGATCCTGCGCTCCAAGGGTATCCTCGCCTTCAGCGACGACGACGACCGCTACGTATTCCAGGGCGTGCATATGATGTTGGAAGGCGATCATCAGCGGAAGTGGAAGGACGGCGAGGCGCGCGAAAGCCGCGTCGTCTTCATCGGCCGTGAATTGCCGGAGCAGATGATCCGCGACGGTTTCGAAAGCTGTATCACCACGTGATGTCACAGTTCGATCCCGGCGAAAGCCCCTCCATCGCTTCGATCACCGACCGGGTGCGGCCGCTCGCGGTCGGCATGGCCGTGACCTCGATTCATTTCCTCGGCGACACCGCTGTCTTCATCGGCGCCGAGGAGAACGCGGCGCTGGTCAATGACGCGGGTGACATCTCACCCGTCGCCATCCACGGCGGCGCTATTCTCTGCGCTGCGTCGGACGGTGCGCGCGTCGTCACCGGCGGCGACGACGGCAAACTGGTCGCGCTCGACGCCAAAGGCGCGGTCA
>JAIEPP010000136.1 GCA_019748335.1 Xanthobacteraceae bacterium | reverse complement strand
GTAGTCGGTGGGCGCGCCGCGATTGGCCATCTGGCCGTTGATCGACGAGCCGCCGCCCAGCACGCGCGCCTGCTCGTATTTGCGCAAGGGCGGACGTGCTTCGTTCGGATTGTTGTGGCTGACGACCTGGGTCGTGACCTTGAGTTCGGTCCAGTGGAAGCGCGGATCGAAATAGGCGGTGCCGGGATAGCTGTCCCTGATCTCGGCCGGCTCGTTGCCGGGCGGTGTGTCCTGTCCGGCTTCGCAAACCAGGACCTTGTTGGCACTCCTGGCGGAAAGCCGGTGGGCCAGCACGGACCCAGCCGAGCCGCCGCCGACGATAATGAAGTCGTACACGATTGGCATTTCCTCTTGTTCTTGTCCGGAGAGTGTAACGCGCTTTTTCTGGCAGGTCACGCCACTGCAGGCCCTTGATAGCGGACGCCGGAACACTCGGCGGTTGTTGCCAGCGGCGTCCTATGACACCATCCTGATACCGGATTGAATGATTTATGGATGCCGATGCCACGCCCGAAATATGCCTGGGAGACGATGACGGATGAGCAGTTGCTCAAGCAGCGCCTCAGCACCCTCAGGGTCAAGGTCAAAGGCACCTGGCTCGAGGATTGTGTCGGCACGCTGAACGAAGAGCTCCGGGAGCGAGGCCTGCGGCTGCAACCGCACACATGGATGTCGAGCGAATGGTTCAGTCCGGCGGATGTGCCCGGCATTGCGATCCCGTTCTATCTTGCCCATCCCCGGCTGATGAAGCTCGAGAAGAAGATGATGCTCGAGGTTGAGGGCGGCACCTGGTCGGAGTGCATGGCGATCCTTCGCCATGAAGCAGGTCATGCCATGCAGCATGCCTACCAGTTGCAGCGCCGCCGCCGCTGGCAGCAGTTGTTCGGTCCGTCTTCGAAACACTATCCGCTCTATTATCGGCCCAATCCGGCCAGCCGGCGTTATGTCCAGCATCTGCGGCGCTGGTACGCGCAGAGCCACCCGGACGAGGATTTCGCCGAAACCTTTGCAGTGTGGTTGCGGCCGCGATCGAAATGGCGGACGCGCTATGCCGGTTGGCCGGCGCTGAAAAAACTCGAATATGTCGACGAGCTGATGGGCGAGATTGCCGGCGAGCGGCCGCCGGTCACGTCACGGGAGAGGATCGATCCGCTGTCCACGCTCAGCCAGACGCTTGGCGAACACTACCGGAAAAAGCAGGCATTCTACGCGTTCGAGCCGCCAAAGACCTATGACCGCGACCTTTCCCGGCTGTTCTCTGCCGATCCACGGCATCGGCGGGCGCAACCGGCCGCAACCTTCATCCGGCGGCACCGCGCGCAGGTCAGGCTGCTGGTAGCGCGATGGACGGGCGAGAACCAGCTGACGCTCGACGCCGTTGTCGATGACATGATCTCCCGATGCCGCGAGCTCGATCTCCGGGCCCCGGGCTCCGAGCGAAAGCTGGTGATCAACTTCACCATCCTGCTGACCTCCAAGACCATGCAGGCCCTGTTCGGGCCGTCACGACGCAAGTGGATCGCGCTATGAGGCACCTGCGCATCCTGGTGTTGATGCATCCGGACTTCGTCCCCCCGGACTCGACCGACGGATATACCGCGCAGGAAATCAACCGATGGAAAACCGAATTCGACGTCGTCAGTACCTTGCGTGCGGCAGGCCATGACGTTCGTCCGCTCGGCGCGCAGGAGGAAATCAAGCCGGTGCGGGAAGCGATCGAGGAGTTCAAGCCGCATGTGGTGTACACCTTGCTGGAGGAGTTCCACTACACCTCCGCGTATGACCAGCACATCGCGAGCTATCTCGAGCTGATGAAGGTCCCGTATACCGGCTGCAACCCGCGCGGACTGATCCTGGCGCGCGGCAAGGATCTGTCCAAAACGCTGGTGCACCACCGCCGGATCGCGGTGCCCGCCTTTGCCGTGTTTCCGATGCGCCGCAAGGTCAAGCGGCCCTCGCGCCTTGCCTTGCCGCTGATCGTCAAGAGCCTGAGCGAGGATGGATCGTTCGGGATCTCGCAAGCCTCCATCGTCGACACCGACGAGAAGCTGGCCGAACGCGTCGCCTTCGTTCACGAGCGGCTGAAGACCGCCGCGATCGCCGAGCAGTACATTGAGGGGCGCGAGCTCTATGTCAGCGTGCTCGGCAACAACCGGCTGCGGGCACTGCCGGTTTGGGAATTGAAATTCGGCAACCTCGGCGGCCAGGGCGCGCGGCAGATCGCCACCGAGAGAGCGAAACACGATCCGGGGTATCAGGAACGCGTCGGAATTGAAGATGGGCCAGCCAAGGACCTCGAGCCCGAATTGGCGGCCCGCATTCAGCGAACCGCGAAACGCATCTACCGGACGCTGGGACTCGACGGCTACGCCCGCATCGACTTTCGCCTGTCCGCGGACGGCACCCCGTATTTCATCGAAGCCAATCCCAATCCCGAAATAGCCAAGAGCCAGGAGTTCGCGACGGCGGCCCGGCATGATGGAATTGAATACCCGGACCTGCTGCATCGCATCGTGACGCTGGGCATCAGCCGGGCCAAGGCGGGAGCCTCCGTGGGCTAACGGCATCAAGGAATCTTGACTGTCGGCGGAGGCTGCTTGGCGCTAGTCAGCGACGGATAAAGCTCGGATCTCGCAACATCAGCGGAAACACCATGAAACTTCGGAAACGGACGATCTTCACCGCCGTAGCGCTTTCCGCGGCCGTGGTCGCGGGGCCGCTGGCTGCGCAGCAGCCGGCCGACGCAGCATCGGCCTACGGGCCGGAACTGGAGGGGTTCGAGTATCCGTATCCGGTTCAGCGCTTTGCCTTCACGTCGCAGCGGCAGCCGCTGCAGATGGCCTATCTCGACGTCAAGCCGGACCGCCCGAACGGGCAGACGGCGGTGCTGTTGCACGGCAAGAACTTCTGTGCCGCCACCTGGGAGCCGACCATCAGGGATCTGGTCGCCGCTGGCTATCGCGTGATCGCGCCGGACCAGATCGGCTTCTGCAAGTCGAGCAAGCCCGCCGCCTACCAGTTCACGTTCAAGCAGCTTGCCGGCAACACCCATGAACTGCTGGCAAAACTCGGCATTGAAAAACCGGGCGTGATCGGTCATTCGACCGGCGGCATGCTCGCGGCACACTACGCGTTGATCTACCCGCACGACGTCAGCCACCTCGTGCTGGTCAATCCGGTCGGGCTCGAAGACTGGTCCGCGAAGGGCGTGCCTCCGATCTCGGTCGACCAATGGTACGCGCGCGAGCTGAAGACCAATGCCGATGGCATCCGCGCCTACGAAAAATCGACCTACTACGCCGGCAAATGGGAGGACCGCTACGAACGCGCGGTCGACATGCTCGCCGGGCTCAATAACGGTCCGGGCAAGGAGGCGGTCGCCTGGGACTCGGCGCTGATCTACGACATGATCATCACCCAACCCGTGCTGTATCGCTTTCCGGAAATCTCGGTGCCGACCTTGCTGATGATCGGTCAGAAAGACACCACGGCGATCGCGAAAGATTTCGCGCCTCCGGAGCTTCGGCCGAAGCTTGGAAATTATGCCGAACTGGGCAAAGCGGCCGCCAAGGCCATTCCCGGCGCCAAACTCATCGAGTTTCCCGACTACGGCCACGCGCCACAGATGAC
>JAIEPP010000329.1 GCA_019748335.1 Xanthobacteraceae bacterium | reverse complement strand
GACCACAACGAGCCGATCGCCGACGCCGTGCGCGGTATCCTCGACGGCCACATCGTGATGCAGCGCTCGATCGCCGAGCGCGGGCGGTTTCCGGCCATCAACATCCTCAAATCGGTCTCCCGCACTATGCCGCGCTCGGCCGATCCGGCCTATCTGTCGGTCATTACCAAGAGCCGCCAGATAATGGCGACCTATGCCGACATGGAGGAACTGATCCGGCTCGGCGCCTATCGGGCGGGCTCCAGCCCCGAGGTCGACGAGGCGATCCGGCTGCATGAGCCGCTGGAGGGGTTTTTGCGCCAGGGCAAGGACGAAAACGCCAGCCTTGGCGACGGTTACCGCCAATTGGCGGAAATCCTGACAAATTTGGAAACGGAACGCTAACTTTGTCAGGCCATCATCCCCGGTACGAAATTATCCATGCCGGCGGGGCCCCAGAGGGGAGCCGGCTTTGTCCCGCGTACGAATTGGGACTTCTGGGGAGTATGAGTCGATGAAGTCACGTGAAACGCTGATCCGCCTGAAGAAATTTCAGGTCGATGAGAAGCGCCGCAGGGTCAACCAGATCGAAGGCATGATCGCCGATTTCCAGCGCATGTCGGTTGACCTCGAGCGCGAAATCCAGACCGAGCAGGACCGGGCCGGGATCAACGATCCCTCCCACTTTGCCTATCCGACCTACGCCAAGGCCGCGATCCAGCGCCGGGAAAACCTGACCCGCTCCGCCGACGAACTGCGCATCCAGCTCGAAGACGCCAAGAGCCTGCTCAGCGAGGCGTTCGAAGAACTCAAGAAGGTCGAACTGCTCGACGAGCGTGACCAGGCGCGCGAGCGCGCCGAGGCGAGCGCCCGGGAGCAGGCCGACATGGACAGTATCGGCCTGATGCGCGCGCGCATCGGCGCCATCGCCTGACGCTAGCCTTTGTCTTTGACGCGTTTTCTTGACGTGAACCGGCGTCCACTTCATTCGAAAACGCTATAGCCGTCACCGGTTCCAGACCATCGAAAGCCCGGGCCGCAAGGTCCGGGTTTTTCGTTGTGAATCCGCTGGGACCGGCGACTTGGTGGCTGCTTTGCCGCAAGATATGCTAGCAAGGTTCTCGATGGCTCCCGGCGTAAACAGCGATGGGGGATCGCGATTTGGGGGACGCTGAATGCTGACGCCAGCTGAGCTGGTCTGGCTGCTTGCCGCGGTGGCGAAGGGGGATGAGGCCGCTTTTGAGCGCCTTTACGCCGCCACGCGCGCGAAACTCTTCGGCGTTGTGCTCCGTATCTTGCGGCGACAGGATCTCGCCGAGGAGGTGATTCAGGAGGCCTACGTCAAGATCTGGAACAGCGCCGGACAGTTCAATCCGGCCCTCGCTTCGCCGATTACATGGATGGCATCGATCGCGCGCAACCGGGCGATCGACGTGGTGCGCAAGAAGAGCGAAACCTCGATCGAGGAGGAGCCGACCGCGATGGAAGTGGCAGCCGATTCGCCCGACCCGCTGGCGCGCCGCGAAATGACGGAAGAGTTGAAGCGGTTGCTGGAATGCGTCGGCCGTCTGGAGCCGGATCGGCAGAAGCTGGTGTTGCTGGCCTATTACAACGGCTGGAGCCGCGAGCAACTCGCCGCCAAGTTCGAGACGCCGGTCAATACGGTGAAGACGTGGCTGCGCCGCAGCATGATGGATATCCGGGAATGTCTCGGACTTTGAGGTTGCGAATTGGTGTCTGGACTTTGAACGATGGCCTATAGCGAAGACCATATCGCGCTCGCCGCGGAATACGCGCTCGGCACCCTCGATGCCGGCGAGCGCACGCAGGTCGAGATGATGATGGCGGTCGACACCGAATACACCGCGGTGGTTCACGCCTGGGAATACCGGCTCGGCGTGTTGAACCAGATGGTCGGTTCGGTCGAGCCGAGGCCGATCGTGTGGGAGAACATCAAGGCCGCGGTCGGCCATTCCGGCGAGCAGGCGGCATTGGTGCTGCCTGACGCGACGCCGCCGGTCGCGCCCGTGGCCGCCGAACCGGCGCCCGTCGCAGTCGATAATTCCAATGTCATCCAGTTGTCGGGCCGCCTGAAGCGGATGCGGACATTCGCATCCGTGGCGACCGCGCTCGCCGCCGCCCTGATCGCGATGCTGGCGGTGCAGGTTTACGCGCCGGATCTGTTGCCGGACGGCTTGCGCGCCAAGCCGCGCATCCGGACGGTCGAGGTCAAGATACCGGCGCCGCCGGTCGCGCCATCGGCGCAATATGTCGCGCTGTTGCAGCGTGACGGTGGTTCGCCCGCCTTCATCCTGACAATCGATGCCGCGACCAAGAATTTCACGGTGCGCAAGGTCGGCGGCGATACCGCCGAGGTCGGCAAGAGCTTCGAGCTCTGGCTGATCTCCGACCGGCTGCCGCAACCGCGCTCGCTCGGCATCATCGGCGGCGGCGACTTCACCGCGCGTCCGGTGCTTTCGTCCTACGATGCCAACACCATCACCGGCGCGACCTATGCGGTGACGGTCGAACAGGCCGGCGGCTCGTCCGACGGCAAGCCGCACTCGGCGCCGATCTATACCGGCAAGCTGATCGAGACCGTGCCGGGCGCGCGCTGATGTTGGCTGCGTGGTTCCTCATGGTGAGGAGGCGCGCAGCGCCGTCTCGAACCATGAGAGCCCGTCTGCTGCCATCCTTCGAGACGCAGGCTTCGCCTGCTCCTCAGGATGAGGTCGGTGGGTGTGGCTCAGGATGAGGGCAATGGGCGCGACAGCACACCCAACAAAAAGAAAACGCCCGTGGGGAGCGGGCGTTTTCATCAGTCAACTTGGGGGTAGTTGGGGTCTTAATTATCCACGTGGCGACTTTGGGGGGCTGCTAAAGAGCCGCGTGAATTCGTGAATTCCTTTAGCGAACGACTGTGTTGCCTGAACTGGTGATCACGACCGGCTTGCCGGCCTTCATCACGCGCGCGGTCTGGGTGAAGCCTTCATCCGAACTGCTGGTGCGCGCCGAGATGCTGAAACCGGCAACCAGGATCGCTGCGACGAGGGCTACGACCACGATCTTCAGGTGGGTCATGCGATCAGCGCTGTAAATCGAATGGTTCATGGAAGTCTCCTGCCGCCTTCCCGCGTGTGCAACTTCGTCGGTCACACACTCAGGCTGGTTCAACGTCTCGCAGCAGGAAACGTGGGTATTGGGGGTTTAGTTCCAAATACCCGATCACAAGGCGGTGAAAAGACTTGAATGGCCGCGATTGGCGCGCGTGAAACGATCGTTAAAAATACCGTATTCTTCAATATTTACAGTAAGTTGGTTAAAAAATTCAGAGGCTCGTAAAAACCGGCGCGGGCACGGCCGATTTTAATAAAGCGTTTGCCTGTGGCGAAAACGCCGCGCTGCCCTTGCACTGATTTGCGCCGCGCCAGCCCCTTGCCTAGACGCTGCCGACCGTCTTCAGCCTGGCGCGCGGGTGGATTTCCGCCTGCGACAGCACGGTGGTCTGGGCCCGGAACCGCTCGACCAGCGAGCGCACGAACGGGCGGATCGCCGCCGACGTCACCAGCACCGGCGCCTCGCCTTCGCGGGCGGCCTGCTCGAAGGCGTTGCGCACCGCGGTCATGAACTCCGACAGTTTTGACGG
>JAIEPP010000364.1 GCA_019748335.1 Xanthobacteraceae bacterium | reverse complement strand
CACGGCCTGTTCGTGGCCAGCAACGTCACGCTGTTCGCGCGCGCCTCGATGATCTTCCTGCCGAAGCTCGATCCCGAGCTGATCATCAAACTGATGGCGCGCGCCACCGTGCTGATGGGCGTGCCGACGTTCTACACGCGGCTGCTGCAAAGCCCGTCACTGACGAAAGAGTCGGCGAAGCACATGCGGCTGTTCATTTCGGGTTCGGCGCCGCTGCTCGCCGACACCCACCGCGAATGGTCGGCACGAACAGGATTCGCCATCCTCGAACGCTACGGCATGACCGAAACCAACATGAACACCTCGAACCCCTATGACGGCGATCGCGTCCCCGGCGCCGTCGGCCTTCCCCTGCCCGGCGTCTCCGTGCGCGTCACCGATCCTGAGACCGGCAAGGAAATCGCGCGCGACACCATCGGGATGATCGAGGTCAAGGGCCCGAACGTGTTCAAGGGTTACTGGCGGATGCCGGAGAAGACCAAAGCCGAATTCCGCGACGACGGCTTCTTCATTACCGGCGATCTCGGCAAGATCGACGACAAGGGCTATGTCCACATTCTCGGCCGCGGCAAGGATCTGGTGATCTCGGGCGGCTTCAACGTCTATCCGAAGGAAATCGAAAGCGAGATCGACGCCATGCCGGGCGTGATCGAATCCGCCGTGATCGGCGTGCCCCATGCCGATTTCGGCGAGGGCGTCACCGCCGTCCTGGTCTGCAACAAGGGCGCCGACGTCTCCGAGGCCGGCGTGCTGAAGGCGCTCGACGGCCGGCTCGCGAAGTTCAAGATGCCGAAGCGCGTCTTCGTCGTCGACGAACTGCCGCGCAACGCCATGGGCAAGGTGCAGAAGAATATCCTGCGCGACAATTACAAGGACATCTACGCGAAGTAGCAGGTTGCGCCTCGCGCCGTCATTGCGAGCGCAGCGAAGCAATCCATTCTTTCTTTATGCGGTGAGATGGATTGCTTCGCTGCGCTCGCAATGACGGCAGAGAAAATTACTGCCCCGACACCAGACTTATCACAAACCGGCTGCCGACGATGAACAGGTAGCTGCCGAACGCCATCTCCAGCGTCCGCTTCGACATCGCATGCGCGACGCGGACGCCGAGCGGCGCGACCAGGAGGCTGGTCGGCATCACCAACAGCGCGCCGATCAGCGACACGTAACCGAGCGCGAACGGCAGTTGCAGCGCCGTGACGTCAGGATAATGCGCCGCCACCGGCCAGCCGGCATAGACGTAGCCGATCGCGCCGGGGATCGAGATCAGCACCGCCAGCGCCGACGAAGTCGCGACCGCCTGGTGAATCGGGCGGCCATAGAACGTCATCAGCAAGTTGAGGAACAGCCCGCCGCCGACGCCCATCAGGGTCGAGAGCAGCCCGACCACGAAGCCGTAGGCCTTCATCAACGGCCCCTGCGGAAACTCGTCGCCGAGCTTCCAGCTGGCGCGGCCGAAAATCAGGCGGGCCGCGGCGGTCCAGGCGACGCAGACGAACACGATCTTGAACAGCCGCTCCGGCGCGTAACGCGCGGTGATGCCGCCGGCGATGACGCCGATCACGATCGGGATCAGCCATGCCCTGAGAATCGCCATATCGACCGCGCCGCGGGCATAATGGGCGCGAAACGAGCTGATGGAGGTCGGGATGATGATGGCGAGCGAGGTACCGATGCAGAGCGGCATCCGCACTTCCAGCGGCACGCCGGCCAGCCGGAAGCATTCGTAGAACACCGGCACCAGGATGGCGCCGCCGCCGATCCCGAACACGCCGGCGAAAAACCCGGAGACGGCGCCGACCGCGACCAGCATCAGCGCCAGTTCGACAAGCTCTGAGACGTTAAGCCCGGCGATTGCCATCTGTGGTTTCTCCCTGTGGCCGGCTCGCGCGACGAGGCGCGCGCGTTCATGAATCGTGCTTCAGGTATACCAGCCCGGAGCCTAGCCATGGACCACCGAAGGGCTTTGTCAACGCCTGCAATTGCAGGCCTCCTCCATAGGTATGAACCGCCGTTCGGAATTGCTGATTTTGGTCGTTGCGCTCGCGGTTTCGACTTCGTAAATAGAATTACTCTATCGCGATGTCAGATGGGCCGTCCCGAGGCCCCGCCAACTTCAAAGCCGCCGATGACCGCCAGGATCGAACGACCGCTTTCGCCTCATATGCAGATCTATCGCTGGACCCTGACGATGGCGCTTTCCATCGTTCACCGCGCCACCGGCATCGCGTTGTATTTCGGCACCCTGTTGTTGGCCTGGTGGCTGATCGCCGCCGCCTCGGGCCCCGGCGCCTACGCCCATGTGCAGGCCTTCACCGGCAGCATCATCGGCAAGCTGATCGTGTTCGGCTATACGTGGGCGCTGCTGCATCATCTGCTGAGCGGGCT
Organism: Xanthobacteraceae bacterium; assembly: GCA_019748335.1. Taxonomy (GTDB): domain Bacteria; phylum Pseudomonadota; class Alphaproteobacteria; order Rhizobiales; family Xanthobacteraceae; genus Bradyrhizobium. The sequence goes on along the minus strand of JAIEPP010000364.1, from coordinate 1,229 downwards.
GCGCCATTTTGTCTGGGACCTCGGCTACGGCTTCAAGGCCAGTGAGCGCGAGGCGCTGACCTGGGGTGCCGCGATCGGCGGCATCTCGTTGACCGTGCTGGTCTGGATCGTCGCCTACACCATCGGAGGCGGCCGATGAACGCCGAAAAATCGTCTTCGATGCGCACACCGCTGGCGCGCGTCCGCAGCCTCGGCTCCTCGCATTCCGGCACCTCCGATTTCTGGCGCCAGCGACTTACCGCGGTCGCGATGACCGTGCTGATCGTGCCTGTCATCGTGGTGGTCTTGATGCTGATCGGCAGCAACCAGGCCGGCGCCAAGCAGATCTTCAGCTCGGTGCCCATCGCGATCATCATGCTGCTCTTCATTGTCGCCAGTGCCTGGCACATGAAGATCGGCATGCAGGTCGTGATCGAAGACTACGTGCACAATGAGAAGATCAAGCTCGCCAGCGTAATGGCCAATAATTTCTTCTGTATCGCGGTGGCGCTCGCGTCGATTTACGCGATCCTCAAAATGTCATCGGGAGTTTAACCCATGGCCGGTGAAAATAGCGGCAAGGGCGCTAACGGCAGCGGCCCCGCCACCAACGGCAAAGCCTATCCGATCGAGGACCACACCTACGACGTCGTGGTCGTCGGCGCCGGCGGCGCCGGCCTGCGCGCGGTAGTCGGCTGCAGCGAAGCGGGACTTCGCACCGCCTGCATCACAAAAGTGTTTCCGACCCGCTCGCATACGGTCGCAGCGCAAGGCGGCATTTCCGCTTCGCTCGGCAACATGCATCCGGATGATTGGCGCTGGCACATGTACGACACCGTCAAGGGGTCGGACTGGCTCGGTGACCAGGACGCGATCGAATACATGGTGCGCAACGCGCCCGACGCCGTCTACGAGCTCGAACATTGGGGCGTGCCGTTCTCGCGCACCGAGGATGGCAAGATCTACCAGCGCCCATTCGGCGGCATGACGCTGGACTACGGCAAGGGCCAGGCGCAGCGCACCTGTGCTGCCGCCGACCGCACCGGTCACGCCATGCTGCACACGATGTATGGCCAGGCGCTGCGCCACGCGGCCGAATTCTACATCGAGTTCTTCGCCATCGACCTGATCATGGACGACCAGGGCGTCTGCCGCGGCGTCATCGCGCTCAAGCTCGACGACGGCACGCTGCATCGCTTCCGCGCCCAGACCACGATCCTCGCCACCGGTGGTTATGGCCGCGTCTATGC
>JAIEPP010000237.1 GCA_019748335.1 Xanthobacteraceae bacterium | reverse complement strand
TGATTTTATTGTTATTGATTTTGTGGGTCGTCACCGGCAGCGCCTTTCGCTCCAGCCGGCTCGAGAAGATATCGCCATCGGCGCCTTCGAGCAGACCGCCGATCGCCGCCGCGAGTTCGCGCATGGGGGTCGCCGCTTCCTGGTGCAGCCGCTTTTCGTCGAACATTGCCGACAGCAGGCCGATCGTCGCCACCACGTAGGTCTGATATTGCGGCGACCACAGCGGCACCGCGAGGCCGTTGATATGCGGGCTCCACAGGCCGCAGGCCACCACATAGCCGTTCTCGCGCAGATGACGGCGGTTGCCCTCGATGCGCGGCTTCAGTATCCGGGCGCTTTCCGGGATCTCGCGCTCCATTTCGGCGATCAGGGCATCGCCGACATCGACATCGAGCGCCGCGGTATAGGCATGGCCCGCCGCCGTGCTCGCCATCGCGATGCGGCTGCCGGTGGTCTCATGCAGGCCGAGCGCGTTCGCCGCGCGCGCGTATTCTAGATAGACCAGATGAAAGCGATCGGGGATGACGAAGCCGACGGTGCCCGGCAGCTGCTCGGCGACATCCTGCAGCCGCAGCCGGATCAGGTTGCGAAGTTGCAACCCCTTCATCATCGAGGTGCTCATCGCCACCGCGCTGGGGCCGATGCGGTATTTCTGGTCGCGCGGCAGATAGACCAGCTGTCCCATCCGCGTCAGCGTGTGCGTTAGCCGCGACACGGTGGAGCGCGGCAACCCGCAGCGGTTGGAAATTTCGAGATTGCCGAGCCGGGCTTCATGTCCCTCGAAGCAGCGCAGGACATCGAAGGCCCGCGACACCACCTGAATCACATCACCCTCGCCTGCCAGATCACTGGCGAGCATTCCCTGCTTGCTGAGCCGTTCCGAGCGTCTTCCCATGCATTGGCCTCATTCCGTCATGCGGAATAAAATTCCACTTGCAGATGAAGCTACCTCAGGCAATCTGCCGCCACAAACAAAAAGCCGTTGGCGATGAAAATTTGTCCGTCAGACGGTCCCGGGAGATTGGAATGCCAGAGATCAAGATCGTCACCGAAGTCGCCGGCCGCGTGTGCGCGCTTGCCGTTGAAACCGGCGGGAGCGTTGGTGACGGCGACGAGATCGCCTTCGTCGAAGCCATGAAGATGGAAATCCCGGTGACGTCGACGACGGCAGGGAAAATCAAGGCTATATTGGTCAAACTCGACGACGTCGTCGCCGAAGGACAAGTGGTCGCGATCGTCGACGCCTAGCAATCGCGCAGCGGATGTTGTCTCCGCGACAATGTGTCCGGCAGCGCTACGACGATATGTGCAGCCGAAGCGGTGGCTGCGCCGTTGCCATCGCTGACCGGCGATGAGATGATCCCAGCAATAAAAAGTTTCGTATGGCGAAACAATTTGGAGGAAACATGAACCGTCGGCTGATGAATTTTGCGCTTGCTGCCCTGCCCGCCGCGCTGGCAGGCGTCTCACTTCTTGCTTCGGCGCCCCTGCTGGCTGACGACGTCAAGTTGCCGCCGACCATGGCGGTCACCGCCTACGACACCGGCACCGCCGGCTTCAACATCGCGGTCGGCGTCGGCAAGATGATGAAGGACAAGTATTCGACCGACGTTCGCGTGCTGCCCGCCGGCAACGACGTGGCGCGGCTGGCGCCGCTGCGGGCCAAGCGCGCGCTGCTGTCGGCGATGGGATCGGGCACCTATTTCGCGCAGGAAGGCGTGTTCGAATTCGGCGCCCGGGAATGGGGCCCGCAATCGCTGCAATTGCTGCTGTCATCGGTCGACTGCAATACCGGCACACTCGGCGTCGCTGCGGACGCCGGCGTCAAGGAGGTCAAGGATCTCCGCGGCAAGCGGGTCGGCTTCGTCGTCGGCTCGCCGGCGCTGAACCAGAACTCGCTCGCCATTCTGGCTTTCGCCGGCCTCAAGCAGACCGACGTCAAGATCGTCGAGTTCGCCAGCTATGGCGCGATGTGGAAAGGCCTGATCAACAACGATACCGATGCCGCCTTCGGCACCACCATCACCGGACCGGCCAAGGAAGCCGAAACCTCGCCGCGCGGGCTGGTGTGGCCGCCGCTTCCCGCCAGCGACAAGGCCGGATGGGAACGTGTCAAGAAGGTTGGCTCGTTCTTCTTCCCGCAGAAGGCAACCTGTGGCGCCGGCATCTCTCCGGACAAGCCGATCGAATCGGCGAACTACCCCTACCCGATCTTCGTCACTTATGCGGCGCAGCCGGCGGACCAGATCTACGCCATCACCAAGGCGATGATCGATAATTACGACGCTTACAAGGATTCCGCGCCCGGCGCCGGCGGCCTCGGCGCCAGCAGGCAAACCAAGAACTGGGTGGTTCCGACGCATCCGGGCGCGGTGAAGGCGCTGAAGGAAGCCGGGCAATGGACCGCCGAGCAGGAAGCCCACAACAACGGGCTGTTGAAGCGGCAGGAAGTGCTGGCGGCGGCTTGGGCGGACTACAGCAAATCCGGCCCATCGGACGACAAGACGTTCCTCGACGGCTGGATGACCGCGCGCGCCGCCGCACTCGCCAAGGCCAATATGCCGAACGGCTTTGAACAATAATCGACGTTCGCGCTCACGCGGGTTTCGACGGCGAAACACGTTCTGTTAGGGGTAAATGATGTCTGCGTCCGATAACGCGGCGGCTGCGCCGAAGCGAATCGAATTCGACGACCCGCACGCCGGCATCGGCAACCTGCAGGAAGCCGAGGTCACGCGGGTCCGGACGCTGCGCGGCGGCTGGCGCTGGACACTGGTGGTGGCGACCGCGGTCACCATCCTGCTCTGCATCAACCAGCAATTCTCGCTGCGATTCTTCATCGGCTACACCCAGCTCAACACCGAATATTTCTACCTGCTGATCGCACTGATGCTGCCGTTCACGTTCCTGATCTTTCCGGGAACCGAGACCGCTTCGCTCGACCGCATTCCCTGGTACGACCTGTTGCTGTTCGCGGCGACCTTCGTCGCCGCGATCTGGCTGATGTTGAATGTTCGCAAGGCGGCCCAGTTCGGCTGGGAATCCGACGGCGCACCGAAGAACGTCATCGCCGCCGGTCTGGTGATGTGGTTCGTGCTGATGGAGGCGCTGCGCCGCACCGGCGGCTGGAGCCTGCTGTTGAGCGTGCTGCCGTTCACGGTCTATCCGCTGTTTGCGGAAGCAAGCTGGCTCGGGCCGTTCAAGGGATCGCAGCTCACGCTGGAGCAGACCACCGCCTATCACGTGCTGTCGGGCGAAAGCCTGCTCGGCATTCCAATCCAGGCCTTTGCCGATACCGTGATCGGCTTCCTGGTGTTCGGCACCGCGCTGATGATGACGGGCGCGGGAAAGTTCTTCATCAATATCGCCTTTGCGATGTGCGGCACTTTTCGCGGCGGCGCTGCGAAAGTGTGTATTTTCGCCAGCGGTCTGCTTGGCATGATGTCGGGCTCGATCATCTCCAACGTGCTGACCGCCGGCACCATGACGATTCCCGTCATGAAGAAGAGCGGATTTCGCGCCTCCTATGCCGGCGCGATCGAGGCCTGCGCCTCGACCGGCGCGGTGCTGGCGCC
>JAIEPP010000595.1 GCA_019748335.1 Xanthobacteraceae bacterium | reverse complement strand
GTCGCCGCGCTTCACCATCAGTTCACTCGCATGGGCATATGCGGTGACGTAACCGTTGGAGTGCCGAACCAGAACCAGATTGCCATATCCCTTCAGCTCGTTGCCCGAATAGGCCACGACGCCGTCTTCCGCCGCCTTCACCGGCGTGCCTTCCGGCACCGCCAGATTGATCCCGTCATTGGATTTGCCGTTGGTCTTGGCGCCGTAGCTGGTGATCACCTTGCCGCGCACCGGCCAGCGGAAGGTCGGCAGCGCGCCGGTGGCTTCGCTCGGCTTGACGGCGGCCGCTTCGACGACCGGTTTTTCTTCGACCGCGACATTGGTGGTGGCCTGCGCCAGCCGCGCGCTTTGCGGCTGTACGACGGCAGCCATCTTGGTCGCGGGAGCCGCGACCGTCGCGACCGGCTGAACCGGCGCGGCGGCGACGACCGGCTGCATCACGGGCGCAACCGGAGCGGCAGCGGCGGATTTGGCGCCGGGCACAGTCAGCTTCATGCCGAGGCTGAGTCTCGCCGAGGTATCGAGATTGTTGGCGCGGGCAAGCTCCGCCACCGCAACATGGTTGCGGCGCGCAATGCTCATCAGGGTATCGCCGCGATTGACGATATGAACGCTGGACGGTCCGGCGACCGCGGCAACGGGCTTGCTGGCCGGCGGCGCGAGGACGGGGGCCGACGCCGGCGCAGCAACGGCTGCGTTCTGGCGCGGAATGATCAGCTGCTGACCCGGCGAGAGCGCGCGCGGGCCTTTGTAACCATTGGCCTGCAGGATCGCCGCGCTCGAAACGCTGTAGCGCCTGGCGATAATGTCGAGCGTATCACTGGTCCCGACGATGATCGTGGTGCCGTGCGGCGCGGGCGGATGGGCGGCGGCGACCGAACGCGGCGCCACGGTGCCGGTCGTCTCCAGTTGCGGGTGCGCCGGCGGGGCGTAGGACGAGAGCCCGCGCCCTCCTCCCGACACGCCGCCTGAGGCCGCCGGATAGGAGTGTGGCGTTGCGACCGCGGGCGGCGGCAGCGCTTGCGACTGGTACTGCTGTTGATACTGGGTTTGCGGCCGCGAATATTGCGGCAGCTCGCGGCGTTCGACGGCGGGCGTCGGCACCGAACCGGTGGCCTGGGGCTCGGAGGCAAAGGGATTGGAATAATTCTGGGAAAGTCGCGTCGACATATCGGCGCTGCAGCCGGCAAAACCAACCGACATCAGCGTCAGTACCGTCAATTGCGGTACGCGACGCGAGCGAAGTAACTCGGCGACACGGGACATGGTTACTCACTGGTACGCAACAAAATACTCTTTTGAGTAAACACGTCCCGAGTAAACAAGCGCTTAACCCTGGAATCAGGGCTCGATAAGGTATTGGCGGGAACCGGCAATCCGTGATTCTACAGCTCGCGTGCAATTCCCGGCAGCGCCGGCACGAACCGTACTTCTACCAATTCCTTGCGGTCAAAACCGCTGTCGGTCCTGGTGACGCGGACCAGCGTCTGGGTCCCCTGATGCGACCCGACCGGCGCGATCAGGATGCCGCCGGGCTCAAGCCGCGCCAGCAGATTGTCGGGAATTTTCTCCATCGCCGCGGTCACGATGACGCGGTCGAAATCGCCAGCCCCGGCCGGGATATCGAAACCGTCACCGAACGCCACCTCGATGTTGTGATAGCCGAGCTTCTCCAGCCGGGCGCGCGCGCTGTCAGCCAACGTCCGGTAGCGCTCGATGGTGAAGACATGGTCGCACAACCGCGACAGCACCGCAGCCTGGTAGCCGGAACCGGTGCCGATCTCCAGCACCTTGTGGCGCTTTTGCAGCTGCAACTGCTCGGTCATGTAGGCGACCACGAAGGGCTGGCTGATGGTCTGCCCGCAGGCGATGCCGAGCGCGCTGTCCCGATAGGCATGGCCGCGATCGGCCACCGCGACGAACACTTCCCGCGGCACCTCTTCCATGGCACGCAGCACGGCTTGATCGCTGATCCCCCGCCGCCGCAGGTTGAGCTGAAACATCATCTTTTCGGGCGGTTCGTGCGACATTGCGGTCTCGCGGCGGATCAGACCCACCAATCCTATGCTTCGGCTATGCCGAGATGTAATAGCAGCGACGGATTTAAGAAGAATTTCCTGACTAATCCGGTTCCCGGCCAGGGAACCCTAGTCCCACCCGGGCGTTGCAGCACCGGGAAAACACGTGGCTGCCGCGTCCGGCGGCTTGACACCGGCGTTGCGCCGAGGGGCAATTTTTGCGAACGTTGAAGCTCGGAAGGGCAAGGATTCCATCATGATGGCGACGCGGCCCGCGGGCTGTTCTGTTTTTCTCGTCGAAGACGAGGTCATGATCCGGATGATGGTGGCCGACATGCTCGAAGAGCTGGGTTACCGCATTGCCGCCGAGGCCGGCGAGATCAGTGAGGCGCTCAAGCTGGTGCCATCGACCGATTTCGACCTCGCCATTCTCGACGTCAACGTCAACGGCAAGGTGATCACGCCGGTGGCCGAACTGATCAAGGCGAAAGGCCGCCCGTTCATCTTCGCGACCGGCTACGGTTCATCCGGCCTGCCCGAGGAATACCGCGACCGCCCCGCGTTGCAGAAGCCGTTCCAGCTGGAAACGCTGGCCCAGGTGATCGACAGCACGCTGAAGAGCGCGGCGGTTTAGGACTGACCAATTTTCCTAGCGAAACTGCCGAATAGACGTCATCCCCGGGATGAACGCAATTGCGTTCACCCGAGAGGTGCGAGCACTTGCGAGCCTCGAAGGAGGACGTCGATCGACCGCGATCTCGCCTATTTCAACGTCGTCGTCAGCGCGTCCGAAAATGCCTCATCGGTGCGATCGAGCCGCAGCGGCGTTACCGAAACATACCGTGCGACCAGTGCCGCGAGGTCGGTGCCTTCGGCCGGCACTTCCATCGCGGCCGCGCGTTCGAAACCGAGCCAGAAATACGGATTGCCGCGACCGTCATGGCGCTTGTCGACTTTGAGGAAGCCGACGTTGCGCTTGCCCTGCCGCGTGACGCGGACGCCCTTGACCAGGTCCGGCGTGCAGGCCGGAAAGTTGACGTTGATCACGGTGTTCTCCGGCACACCGGCGGCGATCACCTTGCGCAGGATGCCAGGGCCGAACTTCAGCGCGGTGTCCCACAGCGGCGCGTGACGGGTCTCGATGGAAAATTCCTGGCTCAGGGCGAATGACGGGATTCCCAGAATGGTGCCTTCCAGCGCCCCGGCGATGGTGCCGGAATAGACCACGTCCTCGGCGACATTCCGGCCCTTGTTGACGCCGGACAGCACAAGGTCGGGACCCTTCTCGCCGAGGATGTGACGCGATCCCATGATGACGCAATCGGTCGGAGTGCCCCGCACCGCGAAGTGGCGCGGGCCGACCTCACGCAGGCGCAGCGGATCGTTCAGCGACAGCGAATGCGAAACGCCGGACTGGTCGAGCTCAGGTGCCACGATCCAGACGTCGTCGGACAGCGCGCGCGCAATCTCTTCGACCACCTTGAGGCCGGGGGCATGGATGCCGTCGTCATTGGTGCAGAGAATTCGCATCCGCCAAAGTGCCTTCTGTTTCGAGC
>JAIEPP010000347.1 GCA_019748335.1 Xanthobacteraceae bacterium | reverse complement strand
GGTGTTTGCCGACAACGTGAAAATCGCCGGCGTCTACGATTCGCGCGGCGCCGCGCTGGAAGCCGCCGCACTGGCGGCGTCCTACGCCGTCAGCGACGGCGTCGGTGTCCAGATCATCGTGCCGGGCGCCGAGGAGGAAAAGCCGAAATGGGCCACCGAGTTCGAAACGTCGGTGACGATTTTGCCAAATGAGGAAGCTGCGGCCGACCCTCTGCCATCGCTGGACAAAGCCGGCAGGCTCTAGTCGAACGGCGATACCGCGGCACTTCCGGCCCGCAGCCGCTTGATGCGGCGCACCGACATCGGTTCGCCGTCGGATTCGTACTTCAACTCGTATTTCTTGCCGTTCTTGTCCGTCGCGCTGCAGGAGATGGAGGAGACTTCCATCGTCACGAAGTTTCCGACCTGCTTGCACATACCGGCCGTTGATTCGACGAACGGGACCGGCAGGCCGTCGGCTTTCGGCCGGTCCTTGGATTTCAGCAGCATCCGGTCGACGGGGAGTTCATACAGATTGGCTTCCGGCCGCCGGCCATTGTCGCCGGAGAAGGTGATGATGTGGCTGTCGTCATTGGGGTCGTCGAGCGCCACGGTAAAATTGGCGCGGCCTTCCTCGGTCTGAAAGAACGCGACAGCCCTGCAGGCGAAGGCGTGCCCCGCGACATTCAGCGTGCTGCACTTTCCCGGCATCATCGCGAAGATGATGGTGTCCGGATCGTCGGCGGCAAAGGACGGCGCTGAAAGCAGGGATATCGCGACCGCGAAGGCAGGCCAGCCGGGGCGCATCATGATACCTGCCCGACAGGGCAGGACATGGAAAAGGCGCCGTGGGACATCAATCGAATCATTGGGCTGAGCGTCCGCGAGAGTGGTGTTTGAGGGCAAAATAGCGCCGGTTTTATGGTTATGTCCTCCTTGCCGGAGACGGTTTCAAAAATCCAGCGGTGCGTTGTCGACGACCTCCTTCATGACGAAGAACGTCCGGGTCTGGCGCACGCCGGGAAGCCCGATCAGCTGCTCGCCATGGATGCGGTTGAAATCTTCCATGTCGCCGACGCGAATTTTGAGAAAATAGTCGAAATCGCCGGCCACAAGATGGCAATCGAGCACAAATGTCAGTTTTGCGACCGCCCGCTCAAAGGCGGCAAAGCTTTCCGGCGTGGAGCGGTCGAGCACGACGCCGACCATGACCAGCGCGCCCTTGCCGACCTTGCGGGGCGCCACCATCGCCCGGACCTCGCTGATGAACCCCTCGTCGAACAGGCGCTGGGTCCGGCGGTGACATGTCGCGGCGCTTACCCCGACCCTTTCAGCCAGTTCGGCATTGCTCAGCCGCCCGCTATTCTGCAGCAAACGCAACATCTTGAGGTCGATGCGATCGAGCCGGGAGGACATGGAAGAATCTTTCCTTAAATGGCGATAGTACGGATGAAAGATCAGTATTCCAGACCGATAGCGCAATAATTCAGAGAAATCCTCGCTAACTTAGAGATCACCTTTCGCGCGCCCGGTGATAGGCGTTCTGGCCAGATCAGATCATCGACGGAGATGCCGACATGTTGGAAAAATTCGAACGCTATCCACTGACGTTCGGGCCGACCCATATCGAAAAACTGGAGCGGCTGACCCGGCATCTCGGAGGTAAGGTCGAACTCTACGCCAAGCGGGAGGACTGCAATTCGGGCCTAGCCTTCGGCGGCAACAAACTGCGCAAGCTCGAATACATCATCCCCGACGCGATCGCCTCCAACGCCGATACGCTGGTGTCGATCGGTGGCGTGCAGTCCAATCACACCCGCATGGTCGCGGCGGTGGCGGCCAAGATCGGGATGAAATGCCGCCTGGTGCAGGAAAGCTGGGTGCCGCACGAGGATGCGGTCTACGACCGCGTCGGCAACATCCTGCTCAGCCGCGTGATGGGCGCCGACGTGCGGCTGGTCGATGAAGGTTTCGACATCGGCATCCGGCAAAGCTGGGAGCAGGCGATCGCCGAGGTAAAGGCCGCGGGCGGCAAGCCTTATGCGATCCCGGCCGGCGCTTCCGTGCACAAATTTGGCGGGCTCGGCTATGTCGGCTTCGCCGAGGAGGTCAGGGCGCAGGAGAAGGAACTCGGCTTCGCCTTTGACTACATCGTGGTTTGCACGGTTACCGGCTCCACCCATGCCGGCATGCTGGTGGGATTTGCCAAGGATGGCCGCGCCCGCAAGGTGATCGGCATCGACGCATCCTTCACGGCGGCCCAGACCAAAGCGCAGGTGCTCGACATTGCCCGCAACACCGCTGCTCTCGTCGAACTCGGCCAGGAGATCGTCGCGGACGACGTCGTTCTAATCGAGGACTATGCCTATCCCGCCTATGGCGTGCCCTCGGAAGAGACCAAGGAAGCGATCCGGCTTTGCGCGCGGCTCGAAGGCATGATCACGGATCCGGTCTATGAGGGAAAATCCATGCAAGGCATGATCGATCTCGTCAACAAGGGCTATTTCCCTGACGGATCGAAGGTGCTCTACGCGCATCTCGGCGGTGCACCGGCGATCAACGGCTATGCCTACGCGTTCCGCAACGGATAGCGCGGCTAACCGCGCTCAACTCTCCGCCGCGCGCACCAGCGCGATCAACTCGTCGCCATAATGTTCGAGCTTCTTGTCGCCGATCCCCGGGATGTTGCGAAGCTCGTTGAGCGTCGCCGGGCGCGAGGCCGCAATGCCGTCGATGGTCGCATCGTGCAGCACGACATAGGCGGGCACGCCGCGCTTGCGCGCGATCTCCGAGCGCCACGCCCTGAGATCAGTCTGCAAGCCGGCGTCGCTGGACCGGCCTTCACCGGTGGCGCGGGGCGCGAGATCGCCGCGCCGCGATTTGCTTCGGCTGGCGCGGACACCGGCGCCGGTCGGGGCCTCGCGCAGCATCACCTCGGTCTCACCCTTCAGGACAGCGCGCGCCGTCTCGGTCAGCTTCAGCCCACCAAAGGCCTCGCTGTCGGCGTAAAGATGGCCCATCGCGACCAGTTGGCGGACCACGGAACGCCACTGCTTTTCGTTCAGATCGGCGCCGATGCCGAACACGGATAGCTTGTCATGGCCGAACTGGGTGACGCGCTCGGTCAGGCGGCCAACTAGCACGTCGATTAGGTGCATGGCGCCAAAACGTTGCCCGGTGCGGTAGGCGCAGGACAGCAGCTTTTGCGCGGCGACCTTGCCGTCGCGAAGTTGCGGCGGCGACAGGCAGTTATCGCAATTGCCGCAATTCCCCTCGCTGACCGCCTCGCCGAAATAGCCGAGCAGGCGGCTGCGCCGGCAGCCGGCGGTTTCCGCGAGGCCCACCAGCGCGTCGAGTTTGCCGATCGACACCCGCTTGAACGCCTCGGAGCCCGTCGACTCGTCGATCATGCGGCGCTGCTGCACGATGTCGGACAGGCCATAGGCCATCCAGGCGCTGGACGGCTTGCCGTCGCGCCCGGCGCGGCCGGTCTCCTGGTAATAGGCCTCGATGCTCTTCGGCAAATCGAGATGCGCCACGAAGCGCACGTCAGGTTTGTCGATCCCCATGCCGAACGCGATGGTGGCGACGATG
>JAIEPP010000642.1 GCA_019748335.1 Xanthobacteraceae bacterium | reverse complement strand
GCCTTCCCGATCGCGCTCGGCGTCGCGCTGGCGCAGCCGAACCGTCGCGTGTTCGCGCTCGAGGGCGACGGCTCGCTGCTGATGCAACTCGGCTCACTATCGACGATCGCGACGCTGGCGCCGAAAAACCTCACCATGATTGTGATGGACAATGGCATTTATCAGATTACCGGTGCGCAGCCGACGCCGGGCTCGACCGTGGCCGACATCGTCGCCATCGCGGTCGCCAGCGGATTAACCAACAGCGCCTGGGCCGCCGATGAGGAGGACTTTGAGCGTCTGATCGATCAGTCGATGTCATCCGAGGGCCCGACGCTGATCGGCGTCCGCATCGACGACAAACCGGGCGTCGGAGCCACCCGCCGCGATCCCGTGCAGATCCGCGAGCGTTTTATGCACGGCCTCGGCGTGCGGGAAGCGCTATAACTCCGACGTTAACCACAGACGTCGCGCCTTAACCAAAGCGCGTGACGGCTTCGCATCTGCGTAATATCCGACGGCAAGGCATGCTATGCCGTCGCCATGACGATCCTCCTTCGCCTCTTCGCCTGGTCTCTCGCGGCCGCCGTCGCCTTTGCGACATTGGGACCGCCCGGGCTCCGGCCGCATTCCGACCTCGGACAGGACGGCGAGCATGCGCTGGCCTTCGTGCTGCTGGGCATAGCTTTCGGCCTCGCCTACACCAGCAACCGGTGGCTGACGGCGGCTTTCGCGATCGGGCTGACCGGTGTGCTCGAACTGCTGCAGCTCTGGATGCCCGGACGGCATGCCCGGCTGGAAGACTTCGTGGTCGATGCGTTGGCGGCCTGTATCGGGCTTGCCGCTGCCGCCGCGCTCGACTGGATCATCAAGCGAGCGCGGCAGAGCGCCAGCCCATCCTGACGCAAAAATCCCCGCGGGTTTCCCCGCGAGGATTGATGTTCAGCGAAGCTCTCCTCGTCAGTCGATGATCCCGATCATCGATAGATGATCTCGATCATCAGTCGATAATCTTGATGACCTTGCGCGTGCGCGGTTCGACGATCACGCGGCGATCGTTGACGACGGCATAGCGATATTCGGTGTGGCTCGGCACCGGGCGCAACTCGACAGCCGCAGGCAGCGGCTCGCCGACGACGACGCGCTCACGCACTGTCACCGACGGCGCGCGCTCGGCCGTCAGCGACGTGATCACTGCATTTGGAATTTCCAGGCCCAGGCCGACTGCCGCACCGACAGTGCCGCCGACGACCTCGCCGACCGGGCCCGCAACGTTACCGCCGGCGGCGGCGCCGGTCGCAGCACCTTGGGCCGTCGTGGATTGGGCAAATGCCGCGCCTGACGTCAGCAGCGACGCGGCAATCAGCGAAACAGCGAGACGTTTGTTCATGGTGTCCTCCAGTGAATTGACGATGGGTCTCAACCATCGGAAGCACGAGACGTTCCAGTTCCTTTTGCCGCTAATGACGTCACTTCGGAAGTTCCAACACGGTTCCGGTTCCATCCCGAAACAAAAATGCCGCCGGGAACACCGGCGGCATTTGAATGATCTGGTTTGTCGGATCGTTACAGCAACCCCGCGCCCCTCGCCCACTTGTACTTGGCGCCGAGCACTTCGACCGGTAGTTCGGTCGAATAGGCATAAGACGGAATGCCGTTCTGGTAGAGATATTCGGCGGCCTCCTCGACCTCGACGTCACCGGCGAGCGAGGCGACGATCGGCTTCACGAAGCCCTTCGCCTCCATCTCCTTCTTCACCTCGACCATGTTGCGCGCGAACACCATCGGCGGCGTCACGATGGTGTGCCAGTAGCCGAGGATCAGCGCATGGATGCGCTCGTCCGACAGGCCGAGCTTGACGGTGTTGACATAGGTGATCGGCGGTTCGCCGCCGGTGATGTCGACCGGGTTGCCGGCGGCGCCGAACGGCGGAATGAATTTCCTGAACGCGGCATCGAGGTCCGGCGGCATCGCCATCAGCGACATGCCGTTGTCGACCACCGAGTCCGAGAGCAGCACGCCCGACCCGCCCGCACCGGTGATGATCAGGATGTTCTCGCCCTTCGGGGTCGGCAAGACAGGCACGCCGCGCGCGAATTCGAGCAGTTGCCGGAGCGAGCGGGCGCGGATCACGCCGGACTGTTTCAGCACGTCCTCATAGATCTTGTCGTTGCCGGCGAGCGCGCCGGTATGCGACGCCGCCGCCTTCGCACCCGCTGAAGTGCGGCCGGCCTTGAGCACGATCACCGGCTTCTTCTTCGAAACCCGCTTGGCGGCTTCGGCAAAGGCGCGGCCGTCCTTGAGGTCTTCGCAATGCTGGGCGATCAGGTTGGTGTTGGGGTCCTGCTCGAAGAAGGCGAGCAGATCGTCCTCGTCGATGTCGGATTTGTTGCCGAGGCCGACGATCGCGGAGACGCCCATCTTGGCCGAGCGCGAGAAGCCGATGATCGCCATGCCGATGCCGCCGGACTGCGACGACAGCGCCGCCGAGCCCTTGACGTCATACGCCGTACAGAACGTGGCGCAGAGGTTGGCGGGCGTATAGTAGAAGCCGTAGATGTTCGGCCCCATCAGGCGGACGTTGTACTTCTTGCCGATCTCGACGATCTCGGCCTGTAATTCGGGCGCGCCGGCTTCGGCGAAGCCCGACGGGATTAGAACGGCGCCCGGAATTTTCTTCTCGCCGCATTCGATCAAGGCGCCGGCGACGAACTTTGCGGGGATCGCGAACACCGCGGTGTCGATCACCCCCGGCACGTCCTTGACGCTCTTGTAGGCCTTGTAGCCCAGGATCTCGGGGGCCTTCGGGTGGATCGGATAGATCTCGCCTTTGTAGCCGCCGTTGATCAGGTTCTTCATCACGGAGTTGCCGATCTTGCCGTCCTCGGCGGAAGCTCCGATCACGGCGACGCCTTTCGGCTGCATGATGCGGTTCATCGCGGTGACGATTTCTTCGGTCGGGCGCGGCGCCGGGCGCGGCTTGTAGTCGAAGTCGACGACGATGCGCACGTCGGCGGCAATCGCGTCCTTCTTGGTGGCGAATACCGGGTTGAGATCGAGCTCGACGATCTCGGGGAAGTCGCTGACCAGCGTCGAGACCTTGACGATGACGTCGGCCAGCGCATCGCGGTTGACCGGATCGCCGCCGCGCACGCCCTTCAGCATGTCATGGGCCTGGATGCCGTCGAGCATCGACAGCGCGTCGGCCTTGGTCGCCGGCGCGAGACGGAAGGTGATGTCCTTCAACACCTCGACCAGCACGCCGCCGAGGCCGAACGCCACCAGCTTGCCGAACGAGCCGTCGGTAATGGAGCCGACGATGACTTCGGTGCCACCGGCCAGCATCTGCTGCACCTGGATGCCCTCGATCTTGGCATCGGCTTTGTATTTCTTCGCATTCGCGAGAATGGTGTCGTAGCTCTTCTCGGCGTCGGCCGCGGTCTTGACGCCGACGATCACGCCGCCGGCCTCGGTCTTGTGCAGAATGTCCGGCGAGACGATCTTCATCACCACCGGGAAGCCCATGTCACCAGCCAGCTTGGCGGC
>JAIEPP010000013.1 GCA_019748335.1 Xanthobacteraceae bacterium | reverse complement strand
TGCTATCGAATAATATTGTCCATCGATTTTCGGCCGGACGACATTAGCTATCCACCGGTACAGCCGGTTTAGACGCTGACGACCCTTCCAAAAATTCGATCTCACCAGCCCGTCGAAAGGTGGGCTACGACTTGTATATCTGAGAAGGGACTACCCCCGTGAGCATGGGAACCGTGAAGTGGTTTAACGCAACCAAGGGCTACGGCTTCATCCAGCCGGATGATGGCGGCAATGACGTGTTCGTGCACATCAGCGCTGTCGAGCGGGCCGGTCTTGGAACGCTGCGTGAAGGCCAGAAGATCTCCTACGAAATCGTGGCAGATCGTCGCTCTGGCAAATCTTCGGCCGACAATCTGCGCGCCGCCGGATAAGCGGTCTCTTGCAGGGCGCGCCTTCACGGTTCGTCCGAGAGATTGCCCCGAAATAATCAAAGGTCGCGCCCGTGGCGCGGCCTTTTTTCGTTTCGCGGCAGTGGGTGTGGGTCAGCCGCTTCGCGGCTGTGGGGCTCAGCTCGTGGTGCAGACCGTGGTGGCGTACATCACGCAAAGCGACTGCCGCGGACGGGTAAAGGTGAAGTCCTTGAGCGTAATCGAGCTCTTCATGACATACCCGATTGTCGGCACGAAGGCATAGTTGACCTCGCTGTAGATCAGATAGGTGCCGCCGACCTGGAGCGCCGTCGGGATCGTCACCGAGGTTCCCAGCCCGCGCGGCTCCGCGCCCTTGCTCCATTGTACCCGCGCCACCTTCGTCGCGGGGTCGATGTACAGTTCGGAGACCGTCGCTTTCACCGGCGTCGACGGGTAGGGCGTCATGATCGCCTTGCTGGCGTTGAAAAAATTGGTCAACTGGGCGTCGGTGACCGAGATGTTCTGCGACGTCAGGTCGGACACCGTCCGCGCCATCAGCGTCACCTTGCGGTTGACGGCGACGGCAGACGAGAACTCGTCGGTGCCGAAAAACAGCAGCAGCATGAGCGGGACGATCATGGCGAATTCGATCGCGGCCAGACCACTGCGATCGACCAACAGTTCGCTCGCCGAGCGCCGTGCGCGAAGCCACATCTCGATCATCGGTTTCATCGCGGCTTTCATCTGGCCTGCCCTAGTAAGGTTCGTTCTGGAACGCGGCGGTGGCGGTCAACAGCCGCTTGCTGCCGCTCAAATTCGAGATGTTGAAGCCGAGCCCGGTGACGAACAGCGGCCATTGGTAGAACAGCCGCACCACGACGACATCGCCGGGTCCACCGGGAAGATAATTGTTCGGCGGCACGAAATTCTTGCCGGCATCGATCGGGTCGGCGATGTTGATGGAAGCGAACGCCGAATAGCTCTTCACGTCGATGGAGATGCCGTTGACGCAATCGAACATCGCCACGACCTTGCTGCAGACGAGGTTCTTGAACTGCGCCTGCGTGAAGCTGGCCAATTGCGCCTGACCGGTCATGATCTGGCGCGCGGAATCCTGCGTCACGGTCTCGAGCACCTGGCTGGCGTAGAACACCATCGCCAGTTCGATGATCGCAAACAGAAGTCCGAAAAATATCGGCGCGACCAGCGCGAACTCGACCACGGCCGAACCGCCGCGGTTGCGGCGAAAGCGGCGCAGAATATTTCTGGCGGGAGCTGCGGGCGAGGACATCGAACAAACCTCAGGGCGCGGGAGCGATTATCGGCAAGAATTACCTGAAACTGATTGTCGAAGTGTTTCGCCCGACGCGGACAAAGCGCCCCGATGCGTCAGGCAATCGTTAACCATGTCGGAAGACCACGAGCCGTGTCGGGCGGTCACGCTTCGGCGCGCCGCCTTCGACCGGATCGATGAAGGAAGGTCAGTTGCCCGATTTCGATCCGGCAGCCGCCGCGCCCGCCGCCTGGCTGGAGAGCGAGCCGGCCTGGTCGATCGCCGCCTTGAAATAGTGCTCGCCGTCGCCGAGCGTGATCCGACGCTGGCACACCGGCATGCAACTATAGGATTCGCGCTCGACGCCGCGGTAGACGGTGACGAGCTGTTCGATCGGGCCCTCGACCTGGATCTGGCGGTCGACCAGCACGTCGCCACCGCGGTCCATGGCGATGAAATTGGTTGCGCCGTAGCCTTTGCCGGTGACGACGACGATGCCGCCGCTCTGCAGCGTTACGTCCGCAATCAGCGGGTTTCCGATGATGATGGTGGCGACCTTGGCAGGGACCTTGAGGAGCTTTGCCTGATCGACATAGACCGCGATTTTGTCTGGATCGGGCGCGGCAAGACACACCGCCGGCCACAGCAGTGATCCCATGGCGAGGGAACGAAATCCAAAACGCGCGCGCGCGCGAATACGCTGGAACCTGAACGACATACTCTACCCCGGGGCATTACAAGCCGGCAAAAGCGATACGCAGCGGAACCGGCGCCCTACAGGCTGAATCTGACGACAATTCATGAAAGAAGTGCAAAGGGATCGGATAATTCCGAGGCAACGCATTTTAGGAAAAGGCGTGCCATTTCAGGAAGAGGGCCCGCTATTTACGAAACGGATAGGCCAGTTGCCCGGCCATCTCGCGCGGGAACGAGGCCTGGTCCTCAATGCCGTATTGGTCCGGCAGCCGGCCCGCCGGCATCCGGAAGGTCCCGAACAGGAGGTCCCAGACCGGGAAGGTGCCGGCGAAATTGGTATCGCCACCCTCCGCGCGCGAGGTGTGATGCCAGCGATGAAACACCGGCGTCGCCAGCACATAGCGGAACGGGCCAAGGGTCCAGTTCAGATTGGCATGAACGAAGGCCGAAAGAAGAATATTGAAGGGCCCGAGCCACAGCATCACGTTGGGCGAGATACCGGCCAGCAGCAGCACGACATCGACCCCGATGGTGCCGAGCAGCAGGTTGACGGGGTGAAAACGCGCCGCCGAAATCCAGTCCACGTCCTCGGACGAATGGTGGATGGCATGGTATTTCCAGAAGCCGCGGCGATGGAAGCCGCGGTGCAGCCAGTACATCATGAAATCGGCCAGCAGCAGAAACAGCACCGCCTGCAGCCATAGCGGCAGCGCCGACAGCGGACCGTGACCGTTGTCGTAGAACGCGATCAGTTCGTCAGCGTCGCTGATCCCGAACAGCAGGCTGGCGCCGAGCACCAAGAGCCCGATCCGGAACACGCGCGCGAACAGCGGAACCAGGAACCAGTAACCGAGGTCGGTGACGAGCTCGCGCTTGCGCCACCACGGCCGGCCGGGATTGCAGGCCCAGAAATGCGTCAGTACCGAGAACAGCAGCGCCAGCGCGATCGTCACCGGCACCACCTTGGCCAGGGTCTGGCCGAGCATGTCGACGACTTCGATCAGCAGGTTGGACATGTCCCGGGTCTTAGCAGAATCCCGCCGGCGCTTCCAGTTGCGCGCGCTTCATACGGCGGTCGCAACCGCTTTCGGCGAACGGACGGCTGCGGCCAGGGCGTGGCCGAGGCGGTTGAAGCGGCGCTCGATCAAAGGCTCGATCGCGAAATAGCTCACCGCCAGCGAAGCGGCGGTCAC
>JAIEPP010000299.1 GCA_019748335.1 Xanthobacteraceae bacterium | reverse complement strand
CCCGCCGGCCATGATGCCGCCGGCGGTCCGGTGCAACAGCCAGCCGATATAGGTCGCGAGCTGCTGCGCCTCCGGTCCCGGCAGCAGCATGCAGTAGTTCAGCGCATGCAGGAACCGGCTCTCCGAGATCCAGTTCTTTTCCTCGACGAGAATGCGGTGCATGACCGCGATCTGTCCGGCCGGGCCGCCGAAACTCAGCACGGCGACCCGCAGCCAGACCCGGAACGCTTCGCCGAAGCTGATGCCGTGACTTGATTTTCTTGCACCAGCTTCGGCGTTCTTGTTCGTCGTGGCGTCCATTATGCTTTTGCCTTGTTGGTCGGCCAGTTGTGGGTCTCGCCGGTCGCATCCCGGCACCAACGGTAGAACGCATCGTACATCATCATGCCGGCCTCGAGTTGTTCGAGATCGTCGTCGAACATCCGCGACAGGCCGAGTGATGCCGCCATCAGCCCCGGCGCTTCCGGCGACAGATCGAGCCGCCCGGTATCGGCGGCGCGGACCATCGTCGCCAGCCGCAGCAGCGGCGGTGTCGCGAGACCAAATTCCTCGATCATCACGTCGAAGGTGCAGAGTTCGCCGCGGTGGCTCCAGAACACGTTCTCGATGTCGAACGGTGTGGCGTTGAAGCGCTCGCCGACCGCGACGACCTCGGAAGGGGCCACGAACAGGAACACCGCGTTCGGATCGACGAACCGGCGGATCAGCCAGGGGCAGGCGATGCGGTCGATCTTCGGCCGCGCGCGGGTGACCCAGACCGTGCGCCCCTTGGCGTCGCGCGGCGGCAGTTTGGAAGCATCCACAAGCGGCAGGTTTGCCTCTTTCCAGCCTTCAAAGCCGCCTTCCAGCGTCTCCGCCGACACATCGGCATTGCGCAGCCAGGCCGCGGTGCCCTGCGCCAGTTTCGCGCCGCGCAGGCAGACGACGATTGCGGAATTGCCGGTAAACTCGCCGCTCCAGTCGCCGGCATCCTGGTGGCTGCGCCTGACAGCACCGGGAATCAGCCTGGGATCGGCGGCAAAATCCGCGTCGGTTCGGACGTCGACCAGCGCAGGCATATTCGCCGTGCCGATCAACCGTGCAAGCTTATCTGATGATATCGTGGTGTAGGAAGACATGGTTGCGCCCTCGTATGAGATAACGGGACGCGATACTTGGGCTTGACGCCTCGTGGGGAGATCGCAAAGTCCCCATGCGCCGAATTAACCGCCAGGCGATTGGTCTGTCAACTGCGCCCTTGCAACTTATGTCTGGGTATGGAGCGGTACCGCGTCTTCGGAGATTTGCCATGCATTCGCATTCGATCGATCAGTGGGCGCACGACCACGTGTTCCTCGGTTCCCGGCATGACCACAACGAACGGCGCACGCGGTTCGTGGTGGCGCTGACGGCGGCCATGATGGTCGGCGAAATTGTCGCCGGATGGGCGTTCGGCTCGATGGCGCTGCTCGCCGACGGCTGGCACATGGCGACCCATGCGGCGGCGCTCGGGATCGCGTCGCTGGCCTATCTGTTCGCGCGCCGGCAGGCCGGCAATACCCATTTCACATTCGGCACCGGCAAGTTCGGCGATCTCGCTGCTTTTGCCAGCGCCATCATCCTGACGCTGATCGCGGTGCAGATCGCCTATGAGAGCGTGGTCCGGCTTTTCAGTCCGGTGCCGATCGCCTATGGCGAGGCGATTTCGATCGCGGTGCTGGGGCTGGCCGTCAATCTCCTCAGCGCGTGGCTGCTGCGCGGTTCGCACGACCACCATCATGGTCATCACGGCCATGATCATGGGCATCATGGGCACGATCACGACAACAATCTTCGCGCGGCCTATGTCCATGTGCTGGCCGATGCCGCGACCTCGCTGCTTGCGATCGCGGCGCTGGTGCTCGCGATGCTCTCGAACTGGGTGTGGGCCGATCCGGCGGTCGGAATTGTCGGCAGTCTCGTGATCGCCAGTTGGGCTTTCGGGCTGGTCCGTGCGTCCGGGGCGGTGCTGCTCGACGTCAATGCCGACCACGATCTTGAAGAAATCATCCGCGGCCGGATCGAAAGCAAGGGCGATCGCGTTACCGATCTGCATCTCTGGCAGATCGGTCCGGGTCATCGCGCCGCCGTGATCTCGGTCGTGTCGGATCGTCCGCTGCCGCCGGCGACGTATAAACGCCGCCTCGGCGGCTTGCGCGGCCTCAGCCATGTCACGGTCGAGGTCGAGACCTGTCCTGATTTGCATCCGCACTGAGACAGATCTCGCCGTTCGGCGATGCACAGCGCCAGCCGATGCTCCCGCTGATCGCGCGATCGTCTTGCTGCTGACTCTTGCCGCCATTGCTGACACGTGCCGCCAGTTTGCGTTCGCATCTTGCGAGGCGCATCCTGCGATGAATAGATCGCACGAAAGCGGGCAAGATGCAGGGAGGCAGTCTTGGGCGTGGTCTTGGGCGGAGTCTCCGGCGCGATCTCTGGCGAATGGTTAGGCGTAGCAATCGCGCTGGTCTCGAGTTGTCTCGGCGGAAGTGCGGCGGCGATCACGCGCTATCTCGCCGGCAATACCGATCCGATCACGATGGCGATCCTGCGCTGGGGTATCGGCGTTCTCTGCGTGTTGCCGGCGGCTTTGCTGTTGAAGGCGCGATGGCCGCAGCGTGGCGACCTGCCGGCGGTCGCAGCACTTGGCTTCGCCTTCTTCGGCGTGTTCTTCGTGCTCTACAACATCGCGATGTCCTATACGACCGCGGCGCGCGCCTCGCTGGCGTTGGCGACGCTGCCGCTGCACACCATGCTGGTCGGTGCGCTGCTCGGCATCGAGCCGCTGACGAAACGGAAATCGATCGGCGTCGGCGTCGCCGTGCTCGGCGTGTTCGCGGCGCTGGCTTCGGGATTGTCGGCGGCACCACAGGGCGCGTGGCGCGGCGAACTGATCATGACCGGCGCCGTGCTGTGCATGGCGTTCTACAATGTCTGGTCCCGTCCGTTCATCCGGCGCTCCAGCGCGCTCGGCTTTCTCACGATCGGCATGGGAACCGGGGCTGCGGCGCTGGTCCTGGTCGGATGGCTCACCGGCAGCTTCGCGGCATTGGGCCACTTCTCCACGCCGCAGTGGATTGCCGGTCTCTATCTCGGCATCGCCGGCGGCGCGCTGGCATTCATCCTCTGGGTGCTGGCGCTGGAGCGGGCGTCGCCGACACGCGTCGCCACCACCATGACCGTCAATCCGCTGGCGGCAGGATTGCTCGCCACTCAGTTGGTCGGCGAGCCGCTCACGCTTAATCTCGTGTTCGGGCTGGTGGCTGTCTTCGCAGGGATCTGGATCGCGACGTCGGACGCCGCGAAGCCATAACCTCACGCCGCTGCGATGGCCTCGATCTCGATCAGGAAATCGGGGGCATAGAGCTTGGACACCTCGACCAGCGTGACCGCCGGTGCCGCCCGTGGCGTCACCTGGTCAAAGAAGCGGTTTCGTGCCTCGCGATAGCGGGCCAGATTGTCCATCTCGGT
>JAIEPP010000033.1 GCA_019748335.1 Xanthobacteraceae bacterium | reverse complement strand
CCGCGTCGAAAAGGCGCTGCGCGGCGGCGCGCTGTGGAATGAGGTCAAGGACAAGTTGAACGCCTCAGGCCTCAGCCTGTCCGGCGGCCAGCAGCAGCGGCTCTGCATCGCCCGTACCGTGGCGGTGCGGCCCGAAGTGATCCTGTTCGACGAGCCCTGTTCGGCGCTTGATCCGATCTCGACAGCCAAGGTCGAGGAACTGATCCAGGAACTGGCGGAAGACTATACCATCGCCATCGTCACCCATAACATGCAGCAGGCGGCGCGCGTCTCCGACAAGACCGCCTTCATGTATCTCGGCGAGTTGATCGAGTTCGACGACACCAACAAGATTTTCACCTCGCCGAGCGATCGACGAACCCAGGACTACATCACCGGCCGGTTCGGCTGAGTCTGACCCGGAGGAGATAACACATGGCTTCTGAACACACCGCCAAGGCGTTTGACGGCGACCTGCAGGAATTGACCCGTCTCGTTGCCGAGATGGGCGGCCTCGCCGAACGCATGATCACCGAATCCGTCGATGCGCTGGTCCGCCGCGATATCGCGCTGGGCAACCGCGTCGTCACCGCCGATCTCGAGATCGATCGCCTGCAGCATGTCATCGAGGAGCGCGCCGTGCTGACCATCGCACGCCGCCAGCCGATGGCTGTCGACCTGCGCGAAATCGTCGGCGCCATGCGGGTTGCCACCGATCTGGAGCGGATCGGCGACCTCGCCAAGAACATGGGCAAGCGGGTCGCGGCGCTGGAGAACGATTTCCAGCCGCTGAAACTGATCCGCGGCCTCGAGCACATGACCGATCTGGTGCAGTCGCAGGTCAAGTCGGTGCTGGACGCCTATGCCGCGCACGACCTGCCGGCGGCGATGGCGGTGTGGAAGGGCGACGAGGAAGTCGACGCCATCTGCACCTCGCTGTTCCGCGAGCTGCTGACCTACATGATGGAAGATCCGCGCAACATCTCGTTCTGCATTCACCTGATGTTCTGCGCCAAGAATATCGAGCGGATCGGCGATCACGCCACTAACATTGCCGAAACCGTGTTCTACATGATCGAGGGTCAGCAGATTCTCGACAAGCGCCCGAAGGGCGACATGACGACGTTCGCCACGACAGTACCCGGTAACTGACGCGTCGAAACCAAGGGAAGCCTAGAAGATGAACGCACGCATTCTGGTGGTCGAAGACGAGGAAGCGCTGACCACGCTGCTGCGCTATAATCTGGACGCCGAAGGTTATGAAGTCGAGACCGTTGCCCGCGGCGATGACGCCGATACGCGGCTGAAGGAGCGGGTGCCGGACCTGATCGTGCTCGACTGGATGCTGCCCGGCCTCTCCGGTATAGAACTGTGCCGCCGGCTGCGTGCGCGTCCCGAAACCAAGCAACTGCCGATCATCATGCTGACCGCGCGCGGCGAGGAAAGCGAACGGGTCCGGGGCCTGGCCACCGGCGCCGACGACTACATCGTAAAGCCTTTTTCGGTGCCGGAACTGCTGGCGCGGGTAAAAGGCCTGCTGCGGCGCGCGAGCCCGGAGCGGCTTGCCACCGTGCTGACCTACGGCGATATCGAACTCGACCGTGAAAAGCGCCGCGTTGCCCGTTCCGGCCGCCAGATCGATCTCGGTCCGACCGAATACAGGCTTCTGGAATTCTTCCTCGAGCATCCCGGCCGCGTGTTTTCGCGCGAACAACTGCTCGACAGCGTCTGGGGCCGCGACATCTACATCGACGAGCGCACTGTCGACGTCCATATCGGCCGCCTGCGCAAGCTGCTCAACCCCGGCCGCGAGCAGGATCCCATTCGCACCGTCCGCGGCGCCGGCTACGCGCTGGATGACCGCTTCGCGAAGGTGGAGTCGTAGGCACCGCGCGATAAGCCATCAGCCGTCATCCCTGCGAAAAGGCACGGCAAAACTCCGTCGTCGTCCCGGCCAAGCGAAGCGCGAGCCGGGATCCATAATCACCGAAATTGATTGTTGAAGAGAGCTGGCGCTCCAGCTCGGCATAACCACGGACGCCTGTGGTTATGGGTCCCGGCTCAAGGCCGGGACGACAGCGGAATTTGCAGCAACGCTAACGGAATGATCCGCGCGCCTTACCGCGTCGGCTTCGGCGCCGGACGGCGGCGGTCGGAGGCGGGTTGATAGGCGACGCGCGAGTGGTGCGCGCAATAGGGCAGGCCTGCGAGCGCCTTGCCGCCGCAGAAGAAGAAGTCGGCGCTCGAGGGATCGCCGACCGGCCAGTGGCAGGTGGCCTCGTTCAATTCCAGCAGCGTCAGCCGCTGGCTCATCGGCACCACGTTGTCGAAGGCGATCGGATCGGGCTCCATCTCGACTTCGAAGGCGTGCGCCAGCGCGGTGTTGCCGCGCGAAACCGGGCGCGCCACCCGCATCATGTGCTGGGCCGGACGTGCCTTGCGCTGCCGCGGAGCCGCCGAGGAGGGGCTCTTGGCGCGGCCGGACAGGCCGAGCCGGTGCACCTTGCCGATCACGGCATTGCGCGTCACATTTCCGAGTTCCGCGGCGATCTGGCTGGCGGACAGGCCGCCTTCCCAGAGCTTTTTCAGTTGCTCGACGCGATCGTCGGACCAGGTCAATACCGTCATCGCATTCTTCCCTTCGCGTCGCGCTGGCCGGACCGGGACAGCGCTGGCGATCCAATTCGCTCAAAAATCCCTGCGGACAGAATCCCTTAGCCCTCGCCGGGCGCAAAAATCGCGCCCGAACGTGTACGCTTTACAAATGGACTCTTGGGATCAGAACCGCCGCACGAGATGTCGTACCCGACAGCCCAGAAGCTACAATATGGCGTGACTCTGGCGCAAGAGTCCGCGGCGGTGCGTCCACATGTTCCGACATCTAGGCATTGCAGTGCGGGTTTTCCACCACACCGGAATGTTACGGGTTGCTTTATCTTGCGGTGCAGAAAGGCCGTTGGAGCATGCCCGGAAACGTGGACAGCGGTTTTCCCTCGCGACAAGCGCCAAAGGCGCTTGCGCGGAGATCATGCTCAAACAGGAAGATTAACGAGCCTGCGAAGCAGGCTCTACGGCGTGTTGACACGCCCCGCCGCCAGCATAGAATGCTTGCCACGTGCCGCCCCAAAAGGCGGCACGTTTTGTTTTCCACGTTTTGTTTTCCAAGGCTGGTTGTGGCCTGCGTCCGCGCTCAAGCAGACGCATTCTGCGGCCAGACTCAAACCCTCAGTGATCGCCATGACCAACAGCGCCACGTCGCATCTGCTCCCCGTTTTCGCCAGGGTCGATCTCGGCTTCGAACGCGGCGAGGGCGCATGGCTTGTCGCCACCAACGGCGATCGCTATCTCGACTTCACCTCGGGCGTCGCGGTGAATGCGCTCGGCCACTGCCATCCGCATCTGGTCGCAGCCCTTCAGGAGCAGGCCACCAAACTGTGGCACATGTCGAACCTGTTCAAGTCGCCGGATGGCGACAAGCTCGCAGCAAGGCTGTGCGAG
>JAIEPP010000523.1 GCA_019748335.1 Xanthobacteraceae bacterium | reverse complement strand
AAGGGGCTTTATGACGGCCTTGCCGGCGCCGGCAACAGCGCCGAAGGCCGCGCCACCGAACTCAACAAGGCGCTCGATTCCGAAAAGCAGGTATCGTCGCGCGCGCTGGCCCAGATCGAGGTGCTGAACCAGCAGATCAGCGCGCTGCGCCGCCAGCTCGCCGCGCTCGAGGAAGCGCTCGAAGCCTCGGAGAAGCGCGACAAGGAATCGCAGGGCCGCATCGCCGATCTCGGCTCGCGGTTGAACGTGGCGCTGGCGCAGCGCGTGCAGGAATTGTCGCGCTACCGCTCGGAGTTCTTCGGCCGCCTGCGCGCCATTCTCGGCAACCGGCCGGATGTCCGCATCGTCGGCGACCGCTTCGTATTCCAGTCGGAAGTGTTCTTCGATACCGGCCAGGCCTTGTTGTTGCCCGAAGGCAAGGCCGAACTCGACAAGCTCGCCACCGCGCTGGTCGAATTGGACAAGCAGATCCCGAGCGAAATCGCCTGGGTGCTGCGGGTCGACGGCCACACCGACGTGCGGCCGATCAACAGCCCCTTGTTCAAGTCGAACTGGGAATTGTCGTCCGCCCGCGCCATCTCGGTGGTGCAATACCTGGTCTCGCTCGGCGTGCCCGCGCAACGGCTGGTCGCCGCCGGCTTTGCCGAGTTCCAGCCGCTGGACACGGCGCCGACCGAGGAAGCCTACAAGCGCAACCGGCGCATCGAGCTGAAGCTGACGGAACGCTAGTGACGGCCAAATTCACGCTCCGCCCCTATCGTGCCGAGGACGAAGACGCGACCATCGACTTGTGGCTGCGCACCTGGCAGCTGGCCTATCCCTCGATCGATTTCGCCGCACGCCTGGCGTGGTGGCGCGAGCGCTGGCGCAATGAGCTGGTCCCGAATGCCGCCATCATCGTCGCCGAACAGGCACAGGACCTGACCGGCTTCGTCACCATCGATGCATCGGGCTATCTCGACCAGCTCGTGGTCAGCCCCGAACATTGGGGCTCGAAACTCGCCACCGCGCTGGTCGATGAAGCCAAGCGGCTTTCGCCCGGCGGCGTCACGCTCAAGGTCAACGCCGACAATTATCGCGCGATCCGCTTCTACGAACGCAACGGCTTTGCCCATGCGGGCGAGGACGTGAACCCGGCGTCAAAACGGCTGGTGCTGAAAATGACCTGGAAAGCGTGATTCCGGTCACAGCAAGCTGGAATCGACGGTGCTTCAATCCGCGGGGAGACGTAGCCAGATCCGGGCTGTACGGCTCAACGACGGAGGCACGACGATGCGGTCCGAATTTACCAAACGTGCGGCAACCTTCCTGACGATGGTCGTTGCCGGATATTTTCTCGGAACCTACCTGGACCAGCGCTTCACGTCCGATGACGCTTACTATCAAACGACATCGAACGATCACGCCGAAGCTCCGGTGCTGACGCCGTCGGCCGCCGCATGCGTGGGGAATGACGGCTCCTGGAAGAACTGGCCGTGGCCGAACGTCCCGATGCTATCGCCCAAATGTGCCGAGGACGACGGCTAGCCGGGACCACTTGCAGACATTCCGCAACGTCACACGCCGCGAAACAGCACGCCGATCATCAGCACGACATAGGCGATTGCCAGCACGTCGAACACCCGCGCCGAACTGACGATCGGGACGGAAACGTGCGCGTAGTGAACGAGGAAGGCTGCCGCGGCGAGCACCAGCGAAATCACGAAGATCACAACGGAAGGCGGCGTCAGCGCAAAACCTGCGCGGCGGAACGGCATGTGACCTTCTCCTGTTCGATCGGAACTCGATGCTAGAACAGGGTTGCAACAGACAGGCGACGATCTGGTTCCCGCTTTCGGCGCTTAAATCCCCTCGAACTGCAGCCGCGCCAATCGCGCGTAGAGGCCATTGGCGGCAACCAGTTCCGCGTGCGTGCCCTGCTCGACGATGCGACCCTGGTCCATCACCATGATGCGGTCGCACGACAATACGGTGGCGAGGCGATGGGCGATGACGAGCGTGGTGCGGTGACGCATCAATTCTTCCAGCGCGGTCTGCACCAGGGTTTCGCTCTCCGCGTCGAGCGCGGAAGTGGCCTCGTCGAGCAGCAACAGCGGCGCGTCGCGCAGGATCGCGCGTGCGATCGCAATGCGCTGGCGTTGCCCGCCGGACAACGTCACGCCGCGCTCGCCGAGTTGCGCCTCGAATCCGCCGGGCAGCCGGCGCAGGAATTCGGTGGCATGCGCGAGGTCAGCCGCGCGCTCGACCTCGGCATCGCTGGCCGCCGGGCGGCCAAAGCGGATGTTTTCGCGCGCGGTGGCCGCGAACACTACTGAATCCTGCGGTACCAGCGCGATACGCGCGCGCAACGCCTGCGGATCGGTCGACTTGATCGCGACACCGTCGAGCGAAATGACACCGCTTGCGGGATCGTAAAACCGCAACAGCAGATGAAACAGCGTGCTCTTGCCGGCGCCCGAGGGGCCGACGATCGCGACCTTTTCGCCGGCGCGGACCGATAGCGTGACGCCATCGACGGCCAGCACGTCGGGCCGGGTCGGATAGGAAAAACTGACATTTTCAAACCCGACATCGCCGCGGGCCGGTACCGGCAGCGCCACCGGCAGTGCGGGCGCCGTGATCTGGGATTTGACACGCAGGATCTCGAACAGCCGCTCGGCGGCGCCGGACGCGGCCGAGACTTCGCCCCAGACCTCGCTGAGCTGCCCGAGCGCGCTCGCGGCAAACGCCGCGTACAGCACGAACTGGCCGAGCCGGCCCGGGGAGATCGCACCGGTCAGCACGTCATGCGAGCCGACCCAGAGGATGGCGACGACGCTGGAGAACACGATAAAGATGATGATCAGCGTGAGGATCGAGCGGGCCCGGGTCGAGGTCCGTGCTGCCTCATAGGCCTGCTCGACCCCGCCGCCGAAGCGGGCATTGGCCATCCCCTCGCTGGTGAAGGCCTGCACCGTCCGGATGGCACCGAGCAATTCCGACGCATAGGACGTCGCATCCGCCAGCGTGTCCTGGGCGTTGCGCGACAGCCGCCGCACCCAGCGCCCGAAAGCGACCAGCGGGATCACTATCACCGGGATCGCCAACAGCACGAAGCCGGACAGTTTCGGGCTCGTGATCACCATCATGGTGGCGGCGCCGATAAACAGCATCACGTTGCGCAACGCGATCGATACCGAGGCCCCGACTGCGGACTTGATCTGGGTGGTATCGGCGGTCAGCCGCGACACCAGTTCGCCCGAGCGCGCGGAATCGAAAAAGGCGGGCGACAGCGAAATCAGATGCGCGAACACGTCGCGCCGGAGGTCGGCGACGATACGCTCGCCGATCGTCATCACGAGATAGAACCGCGAGGCGCTGGCGCCGGCCAGCACCGCGACGACGGCGATCATGACGCTGAAATAGCTGTTGATCAGGGCGATGCCTTCGGGGGTAAAGCCGAAGTCGATCATGCGCCTCACTGCGATC
The DNA here is from genome assembly GCA_019748335.1 of Xanthobacteraceae bacterium. Taxonomy (GTDB): domain Bacteria; phylum Pseudomonadota; class Alphaproteobacteria; order Rhizobiales; family Xanthobacteraceae; genus Bradyrhizobium. The sequence continues at coordinate 8 of JAIEPP010000523.1, read as the reverse complement.
GGCACGAC
>JAIEPP010000271.1 GCA_019748335.1 Xanthobacteraceae bacterium | reverse complement strand
TTTCAAGGCGGCTTCATAGCTGCGGGATTCATAGCCGAAGATCAGCTGAAATGCGCTTTTGAGGTTGGTCTGGCCGACCAGCACCTCCCAATAGAAATGTCCGACTTCGTGACGAAAGTGGCCAAGCAGCGTCCGATAGGGTTCGCGAAACGCGACGCGCCGGAATTCGCGTTCGGCGTCGTCAGCCTCCGCCAGATTCAGCGTAATGAGGCCGGCGAGATGCCCGGTCAGGATTGGAAATCCCGCGGTTTCGTCCGACAGGATGTCGAAGGAAATCTGCGGACCGGAAGGAATGGCAAGCGGAAGATCGAGCCGGCTGAGATCGTAGACCAGGCGCCGCTTTGCCGTCTCGACCCGTTTCCACAGCACGACGTTGCGATCCGATCCGAGATTGGGAATGGTCCGCGTGAGACGGCAGGAATGGCAAAACGGGAGGCCATCGTCGACCGACCAGTTGCAGCCGATCAGCGTGCGATTGGCGCACGGCACCACCGATTCCAAAGCTTCGAAGCTGAAGAGCTTCAAGTTGAATGTCAGCGGCGTCTCGCATGTCGAGCACTGCCCGAGCTCAAAGAACGTTGCGGTTCGACATTTCGGGCAAGTGAGCTGCCTCATGCACATCCTGTCTGGCGGCGATCGACAGCGACCATAGCCGCTTTTGTCCAGGCATTCATGAGATTTGGAGCGGCGATGGCGCAGACCATGCCTCCAAAAATGGCAGTCCCGCCTCATCCAGGAGACGCCGTCATGGCCTGACGCGAGCTCGCGTTTGCCCACCCTGCACGGTTGCCCGGGCAGGGCGCCTTGCTATTTCAACCCGGCGCGCCGGAACCCTTCCAGATAATGCTCGCGTTCGGTGGGGTGTTCGAACGGCATCTGGTTGGCGAGCCAGGTCAGCGAAATGGTCGGCTGCGCGCGATGGAGCTCGTGTAAGGCGGCTTTGGCGACGTCGTACTGCCCCGCCATGCCGGCCGCTGCGGTCAGAACCCGGTGCCCGCCGGAGAAGTCGTTCCGTTGCCGCAACGCCTCGCGCGACAGCCGGATCGCCTCGTCGTAATTGCGGCCGACATACTGGCAATAGGCGGCGACGCCGTAATAGATCGCGGCGAAGGGATCGCGCGGGCTGAACCTCAAGGCCTGGTTTGCCGCGCGAAAACCTTCCTCCCAGCGGCCGGAATAGGCCAGCGCGACGCCGTAAATGCCGCGGGCCGGCGAGAAATTGGGATTGAGCCGGAGCGCCAGTTCGAACTCGGCGATCGAATCGTCGAAGCGGCGCGTGAAGAGGTAGACGCTGGCCAGCGCGTAGTGTGCCCAGGCGTCCTCGCTGTCGGCGCGGATTGCCGCCAGGGCCGCGCGTTCGGCAACCGGGACCGCCTTTGGCATATCCTCCCAGCCCATGTGGGCCGAAAAGGTGTGGCAGGCCGCCAGCAGGCTGAGCGCCTGGCCGTAGCCGGGATCGACGGCGATGGCCTTTTCGAGCAGCGCCTGCGCCACCAGGTTGTCCTGTCGTGTCACGCGCCAGTAATGCGACAGCGCGCGCATTACCAGATCCCAGGCGTCCATGTTGTCGGGCGTCTTGCGCCGGGCGCGAAAGTCCTCGGCGGCGTATAACTGCGGTTCGATCGCGGCCACCACGGCCTGGGTGATCTCGTCCTGCACGGCGAAGACGTCGGCCAGGCTGCGGTCGTAGCGCTCCGCCCAGAGGTGGCTGCCGGTGGCGACGTCGACGAGCTGGGCGTTGATGCGGACCTGATCGCCGTCCTTGCGCACGCTGCCTTCGACCACGTAGCCGACGCCCAGTTCCTCGCCGATCTGCTTGTGATGGACCGATTTGCCCTTGTAGATGAATGAGGAGTTACGCGCGATCACGTAGAACCAGCGCAGTTTCGACAGCGCGGTGATGATGTCCTCGGAGATGCCTTCCGAGAAATATTCCTGCTCGGGCTCGCCGCTGATATTGGCGAACGGCAGCACCGCGATGGCGGTGCGGTCCAGCGCCGGGAGCGGCCGATGCTGCGGCTCGTCGGGCTGCACCGACGGCTGCGGCAGCTCGCTGGTCGCACCGTCCGCCTGCACATGGACGTTGCCGACGAAGCGAAACCCTTTGCGCGCGATGGTGCGGATCACGGCCTGATCCTTGCCGCTGTCGCCGACCGCCTTTCGCGCGGCGTTGATTCGGCTGGTCAGCGTCGATTCGGAGACGATCCGGCCGTCCCAGATGGTTTCGATCAGATCGTCCTTGCTGACGACCCGTTCGCGGTTCTCGACCAGATAGGTCAGCAGGTCGAACACCTGCGGTTCGACGGCGATGCCTTCGCCGGCGCGGGTCAGTTCGCGCAGGTCGACATCAAGCACATGGTCGGAAAAGCAAAATCGCACGTGTTTCATCCTGGATCCCAGAGTGACGGGGTTCGGAAACGTCAGTTGCATTACGCTGCTGAAATCACCCTGGAAGTGCGAAATCTCACACAACGGGACATCTCACTGAAAAATCAGGGTGCCCTCAAGGCAAAATCAGCCGGCCGTCAGAGTCTTTAGGTCTGCGCAAGGCCATGTTTGGTTCATCGCGGTCGCCCCCTGTGGCCGCCGGAATCCCGAAAGGAGACACCATGGCCAGCACAGCGACCGCCAGCACAGCGATCCCGTCCGCCCCCGCCACCGATCTCGTGGCCCTCAAAACCCGCCAGCAGGGCGCCTGGTCGTCGGGCAATTACGCGATCATCGGCTCGACGCTGCAGATCGTCGGCGAGCAACTCTGCGAGGCGCTCGACCTCAAGTCCGGCTCGAAGGTGCTCGATGTCGCCGCCGGCAACGGCATGATGAGCCTGGCTGCCGCGCGGCGCTGGTGCGACGTGACCTCGACCGACTATGTGCCCGCCTTGCTGGAGCGAGGCCGCGCGCGCGCCGCCGCGGAAGGCATGAAGATCGCCTTCGAGGAAGCCGATGCCGAAAACCTGCCGTTTGACGACAACAGCTTCGACACCGTGGTCTCCACCTTCGGCGTCATGTTCACGCCGAACCAGGATCGTGCCGCCGCCGAATTGTTGCGCGTGTGCCGGCCGAAGGGCCAGATCGGGCTGGCCAACTGGACGCCGGAAGGCTTCATCGGCCAGGTCTTCAAGATCCTGGGGAAGCATTTGCCGCCTCCCGCCGGGACCCGTTCGCCCGCGATGTGGGGAACGCGCGCACGGCTTGCCGAAATGTTCGACGCCGGCGCGCGCGCGATCAAGGCTGAGTCGCGCCAGTTCAATTTCCGTTACCGCTCGCCGTCGCATTTCCTGGACGTGTTCAAGACCTACTACGGCCCGGTGCTGAAAGCCTTCGCCGCGCTCGAACCGGCCAAACAGGAAGAGCTGCACAACGATCTGCACGCGCTGATCGTGCGCATGAACCGCTCCGGTGACGCCACCATGGTGGTGCCGAGCGAATATCTCGAAGTCATCATCACCAAGCGCTGAGCGCGCGGTTCGCGACT
>JAIEPP010000427.1 GCA_019748335.1 Xanthobacteraceae bacterium | reverse complement strand
GCCGTCTTCGGGCTCTCGTCGACGTTCAGCTTCACGATCTTGACCTTGTCGCCCATCGCGCCGGAAATCTCGTCGAGCGCGGGGGCGATCATGCGGCACGGGCCGCACCATTCGGCCCAGAAATCGACCACGACCGGGCCGGTCGCGTTGAGCACTTCGGCTTCGAAATCGGCGTCGGAAACCTTGCCAACGGCCATGGGAATACCTCGTTCTGTTGGATTAGGGGCGCGGCCTCAGAGAATCGCGCCTCGGATGATGCGGCAAACCTATGAACGCGATCTTGCCGGGTCAAGCACGGTCATCCCTTTGGATAAGGGTGGCCAGCTCCGCGTCCAGCGCAGGGGCGGAAATCTCCATGAATTCAGCCGATTCTGTCCAAAGCAGCGCGGCGCGGACCGGGTGCTGGGGATAAAGTTTGCCGAGCACGGCCCGATACAGCGCCAACTGGCGGACATATCCCCTTGGCGCCTCGGCTTCCTGCTTCGGCGGGGCGTGGTTGGTCTTGAAATCGACGATCAGAACCTCGTGATCCCCGACCACCAGGCGGTCGATTTGCCCCGAAACCAGCGCCGGCGGTCGGTGGGGGCGTTCGATCCGGCCCACGATCGAGACCTCGGCGCGGCTGCCCGGCGCGAATACCGGCGCAAAGCGCGCGTCGGAAATCAGGGCCAACGCGCCTTCCGCCAGAACCTGTTGTTCGTCCGCCGTCCAGCCGTCGGCATTGCGGGCGAGATAAGCGAGCGCGGCATCGCGGCGTCGCCCACTCGCGATCTCGGGCAGTGACTGCAGCAGCCGGTGCACCAGCGAGCCGCGCTGAAGCGCGCGGGCGCGCTGCGTCAGGGATTCAGCGGTGCGGACCGGCTGGCCGGCGTCATCGGCGGGGTCGGAAGGCCGCAACAGGCTTTCCGTGGACCGCTCAGGCTGCGCGGGCGTCAGCAGCCAGTTTGGCAGCACGATCGGTGCGGCCGTCGCCGGCGGGGAGATGGGACCGGCAGAGGATGAGGTTTCTTCGGCGAGTGTGTAGCGCGTCACCTTGCCGTTCGGCGTGTCGAGCTCTTGAACCTGCAGATCCGAGTTGGCGAGACCCTTGGTGATGAGGTCGTACCAGGAGAATTTGCGCACTGTGTTCATGTTGCCGGGCATGCAACCGCCGACAATCAGACGGTCCGCCGCGCGCGTCATCGCCACGTAAAGCAGGCGGCGGTATTCGTCCTCGGTATCGCCGATCATCGCCGCGCGCGCGGCGACGACAGCGGCAGGATCTTCAGCCTTGCGGCCGGCCCAGACCACGACGCCCGGCGCGTGCGGTCCGGCATTGCCCTGCGGCAGGTTGATCAGTTTCAGCCGTTGCGTATCCGAGGGTGACGTCGTGGTGTCGACCAGGAACACGACCGAGGCTTCCAGCCCCTTGGCGCCGTGCACGGTCATGACGCGGACTTCGTCGCGCGAAATTTCCATGTCGCGCTTTACTTCGGTGTCGGCCGCGCGCAGCCAGGCCATGAAGCCCTGCAGCGAGGCCGGCGCCTTGCGCTCGTAATTCAGCGCCAGCTCGAGAAATTCGTCGAGCGCGTCATTGGCTTCGTGTCCGAGCCGGCGCAGGATTCGCGCGCGGCCACCGTCGCCCCCGAGCAGCCAGGCGTAGAACGCAAACGGCGTCGCGCTGACGACGCGGCGCTCGCATTGTTCGAACCGCCACAATACGTCCCGCAACAGGCCGTCGGTCGCGGCACGTTCGGTCAACGCCGCGCGCAGCGAGCCCTTGCGGTCCCGCGCCAGCTTGAACAGGTCGTCGTCGGTGAGGCCGAACAGCGGGCTCTTCAGCGCCACGGCGAGCGCGAGGTCGTCCTGCGGCAGCAGCAGCGCGTCGGCGAGGTTCATCAGGTCGATGATCGCGATATGCTCGGTCAGCTTCAACCGGTCGGCGCCGGCGACCGGGATGTTGGCGTGCTTCAGCGCCTGGATCACGGCGTCGAATGCGTTGCCGCGCCGCCGCACCAGCACCAGCATGTCGCCATAGCGCAGCGGCCGGCGATTGCCGGCGCTGCCGGTCATGGTGCCGCTCTCCACCAGCGTCTTGATCTCGGCCTGAATGCGCCGTGCGAGTTTCACTTCCGGGCTGGTCAGCGAGACGCCGTCGAACGGCGCGCGCCAGCCTTCGATGTCCTGCCGGTCGTCGGCGACAGCGAGCTCCCAGAGGTCAATCACTCCAGGACCGGCGTCCTCCAGCGAGTAATGGATCGGGTAGCCGGTCTCGACCGAATGAATGCTGCGGTAGATATCCTGCTCGCGGAACACGTGGTCGACCGACTTCAATATCGCCGGTCCGGACCGGAACGAATAATTGAAGGAGACCGGATCGAATTTGAGTCCGGCGTCCTCGAATTTCTTTTTCAGCGCCCGACGGCGCAGGTCGAATTCGCGGGGGGCCGCGCCCTGAAACGAAAAGATCGACTGTTTCTCGTCGCCGACCGCGAACACCGTTCGCATCACGCCGTCGCGCGCGCCGGCGCCCGAGGTGAATTCGGAAATGATATGCGCGACGATGTCCCATTGCCTGGGGCTGGTGTCCTGCGCCTCGTCGATCAGCACATGGTCGACGCCGCGGTCGAGCTTGTAATGGACCCAGCCGGAAGAGACGCGGTCGAGCATGTCGAGCGTCTTGTCAATCAGGTCGTCATAGTCGAGCAGGCCGCGCTCCCGCTTCTCGCGCCGGTAATGCGCCGCCGCCGCGGTCGCGATATGCAGCAGCGCCTCGGTGCGGTCGCGGGCCGTCACCGCACGGCGGCGTTCGATCAGGGGGCCGACGCGGAGCGCTTCAGATTCGAACAGGCGGCCGATGGCCGGATTGTTGTCGATGAATTTTTTCGTTACCACCGACTTGCGCGGCGTACGGTCGGTTTCGGTGAGGAATACGCCGAGATAGGACTCGACCTGTGCGGCGCCGGTAAATACCAGGGCTTCTCGCAGCCGGCCGGCATGGTCCTGATCGGTCTTGCTGCCGGTATCCAGAACGGTCGCGATTTCCAGCCAGCGCGATCGCGGCAGGTTCGGTCCGTCGACAATGTCGCGCTCGACGTTCTCGATGCGATCGTCGGGGTCGACGCCGAGAGCCGCCGAGATCTGCGCGGCCGCCGCATGCGCGCTGCCGGCGGCGTCGGTCCAGGCCATGAAGTGATCGCGGCTCAGGCAAGCCTCGCGCACCACATCCTTGAAGGTCACATCGGCCGCACTCGCCATCGCCGTCATCAGCGCGCGCCCGGTCGCACTGTCGGGGTTGCGCGACGCCTCCAGAAACACCCCGAGATTGGCGCGCTCCATCATCTCGGTCTGGTCGCGATCGTCGAGCACGGCGAAGCGCGCCGGCACATTGGCCTCGAACGGAAACTGCTGCAGCAATCGCGTGCACAGCGCGTGGATGGTCTGCACCTTCAGCCCGCCGGGCGTTTCCAGCGCGCAGGCGAACAGTTTGCGCGC
>JAIEPP010000152.1 GCA_019748335.1 Xanthobacteraceae bacterium | reverse complement strand
CTCCGCCAATTCGGAACAACAGTGGGCACTCCGCCTGCCGTCGTTCCTACGCCGTTAGCGGCAAGCAACCGCAGCAGGTTGCTCTTCGAGCCCATGATACGGACTTCCTCGCGATCTACCTCCACCCGCTGGGCGAGCGCGCGGAGATGGTCGCGGCGGTAGCCCCCGCCCTCTAAGCGGATACGTCGCCGCGCAGTGGAGGCGAATTTGTGCAGCATCGTGGGCGTGATCGCCTGCTGGGCCGAGCTTAGCAGCAGCGCAGATGCCCGCGCGGCATCCGCACGCGCCTGGTCGCGCGTCGCCTTCAGCGCGTCGATGCGATCCTTGAGCGCGGGATCGTCAAGATCGGCGACTCCGCTCTCGATCGCGTCGTAGAGCCGCTTCAGGCGCAACTCGGTCTCGGCGGCGCGCTTGTTCAGTTCCGCGATATGCTCGCGGCGCCGATCGGAACGATCTTGCCGCCGGTCGAGGACAGCGGACAGAACCTCCTCAAGCCGATCCGGATCAAGAAGGCGTTCCTCCAAATGACAGGCCACGAGATCGTCCAGCTTCTCCATCGGCACGGTCATGCCTTCACAAGCAGTCGGCCCCTGCCGGGCCTTGGCCGAGCAGGTATAGTAGCGATACCGCCCGCCCTTGCCGGTGCGAATCGTCATCGCGCCGCCACACTTCCCGCAGTGGATCAGTCCCGTCAGCAGCGTCGGACCGCCGACGACCTGCGGATGCGCAACCTTCGGGCTGCGCGCCTTGAGATGCGCCTGCACCGCATCGAACGTCGCCTGGTCGATGATCGGCGGCACCTCGACCGGGATTACCTCGATAGCGGGCTTCAGTTCCTTTGACTTGCCGCGCTTGTTGAACTCATGGCGGCCAGCATAGGTCGGCCGGGTCAGCAGCCGGTGAACCGTGCCGATCCCCCAGCGCCCGCCGTCGCGGGTGAAGATGCGGCGCTCGTTGAGATGCTTGGTGATGGTCTTGACGCCCATCGGCCCGGACGTGCCGTCGCCTTCCAGCGCGAGCCGAAAAGCCAGCCGCACCGTATCGGCGTGCAGCGGGTCGATCTCCAGCTTCTTCTTGATCTTCGCCCCGCGCTGCTCCGCGGCGACGACACGATAGCCGATCGGTGGCAGCGAGCCGTTCCAGAAGCCCTGCCGGGCATTTTCCTTGAGCGCGCGCAGGACGTGCTTGGCGTTTTCCTTCGACTGATACTCGTCGAACAGCGCCATGATCTGGCGCATCATGACGTGCATCGGATCGTCGCCCATCTCCTGCGTGATGGAGAGCAGCTTGACGCCGTTCTTCGCCAGTTTGCGGACGTAGAACTCCAACTCGAAATGATCGCGGAAGAAACGCGAGAAACTGTGGACGACCACCACGTCGAACGGCGCCGGCTTGCTCGTCCCGGCCTCGATCATCCGCTGGAACTCGGGTCGGCGATCATTGGTGGCGGATGCGCCGGCTTCGACGAAAGTATCGACCAGCTCCAGACTACGCGACAGGCAATAGGCTTCGCCCTGCCTACGCTGATCGGGAATGGAGACGTCATGCTCGGCCTGCCGCGCGGTCGAGACGCGCAGATAGAGGGCGGCGCGCAGCGGCACGGTCATGACAGCAAACTCCTCACATCATTGGCATGGCCCGAACAAGTCGTCGAAGACATCCCCGAACCAAGCCTCGAACACATCAACCTCGGTGCTCGTGACCGGCACCCGGTCGGGCCAGTCGTCGGTGACGGTCCATGTCGAGAGATCGCCCTTCGGCGGCCGTCCTGCGAACGGCCACGGATAACCCAGCGTCCCTGCGAGCTGTTCGGAAGCCGGACGCGACCGTGACAGCGACGGAGGCAGCGATGGCGAATTGGCATAGTCGTGCAAGTCGTCCGGGCATTCTGCCAGGCGGCGCGGCGATCGGCGACGGAGCTTGCGAGGTGCGGCCATGCCGCGACGCTGCGCCTCGCCCTCTTCATCCGCAAAGCATCAAAGGCGGCGTAGCGCAAATAAGGGTGGACGGCGGCAAGCTTCATGGCCGCGTCTCTCCGGTCGTCCCCATCTTCAGTCCTCCGACTCGAAGCTGCGGTTTTCGCGGCAATGCCAGAGGCGCAGGATGAAGATCGTCGCGGCCGCGATTTCGTAGCGCATCTCATAGTTGCCGACGATGATCCGGCGAACCTCACGCGGCTCATAGGCTTCCAGCTTTTCGCCGATCCTCGGATAATCGAGCAGCCGGTCCGGGGCATGGGCGAGTTGCTGGACCACGCGCGCCGCCGCTTCGGGTGCAACGGGGCTCAGATGCTCGTGCAGACGCATCAGGTCCGACGACGCCTTGCCAGTCCACTGGATCTTCATTTGACCGGCGAAGTTAGCGGCTTATCCGTCCCAAGGCTGTCCGCCCATGCTGTGATCGCCAGATGGTCGATCACCCGGCCCGCATCGACATCCTCCAAGGCTTCGAGCGTCATCTTGTGACGCTCTTCCTCCTGATCGACCCAGGCCGCGAGCGCCTGTTTCATCACCCAGCCGCGCGAGCGTTCGAGCCGCGAGGCCATCGCCTCAACCTTCTCCGCGAGTCCCAGCGGGACATGCGCGGTCAATACTTTCGTCTCGGTAGCCATGTTTATCACCTGCTATCAGTTCGATTAAAATATAATCGAAATAGTCGGGAAAAGCAAGTTGCAGATGGATATTGCGCCTCCCTCCGGGACCGCCGCTCTATCTTCGCTGCGCTTCGACCGAGCCCCTGATAGGTCTCGTCCGTGCCGGTGACGATCAGCATGGCGGGTTGGCGCTCACGCGCCGATTGGCAAACCCGCGGACGCGGTTTTGTGTCTTCCAATGCTGCGGAGATTGGGCCGAGGCGGCTCGCTGGCGCTCGCCCAGCCCAATCGCGTCGTCGGTCGTTGCACTCCCGCTATGGGGTGGGCGTCGCTTCCCTATAGGCCCGCCGCGCCGGGCTGCAACGCGCGCAGGCGCGCTTACCTCCTCTGCGTTCCGGTCCTTCGGATGCTGCCCGGCTCCGCCGGCGGGCCTGCCGGTCGCTCTTTCGCCGCCCACCCCATTCCGGGGTGTGTGTGGTTTTAGAAGGAGTAGTGTGATGAACGCTGTTACTGAAACCGTAGCCGCCGAGCCTGTGTCGGGCGTCGAGATTTTCGTGCCGCTCGGCAAGCTCAAGAAGTCCCCGCGCAATGCCCGCAAGGTGCCGCATGGGGAAGCCGCTATCGAGGCGCTGGCCGCTTCGATCCAGCACAAGGGGCTGATCCAAAACCTTGTCGTTGAACCCGAGGTCAAGGAGGACGGGACACCGACCGGCAATTACCTCGTCACCGCTGGCGAGGGCCGCAGGCTGGCGATGCTACTGCGCGCCAAGCGCAAGCAGATCAAGAAGTCCGAGCCGGTGCGCTGCTGGCTCGATACGCAGAACGACCCCTCCGAGATCAGTCTGGACGAGAACGTGACC
>JAIEPP010000688.1 GCA_019748335.1 Xanthobacteraceae bacterium | reverse complement strand
GAGCCCAGCGAATTCGACAGCATCAGCGTCGGTCCGCCGTCGCGGCCTTCGACGGATACGTTGAGCAGGCACCCGTCGGCGTCGATCATCGGCATCTGAAGTTCTCCGGTCTCTTATTTGTCGTCGATTGAAGCGAGCAGGCGGTCGATCAGGGCTTGCGAGGCGCCCTGATAGGCCATCGGCTCGAACAGTTTTGCAATGGCCTCGGCGGCAAGCTGCGCGGTGATTTTCGAGTCCCCGATCAAGACGTCGCGCAGATGCTTCTTGTCGGCAACGGCCTTCTTGCTGGCCGCCTCGATCAGGCGATGTGCGTCGCTCTTGCCGATCTTTTCGGCCAGCGCCATCGTCACCGCTTCGGCCATGATCAGTCCGCCGGACGCGTCGAGATTGACGCGCATCCTGACGGCATCGACTTCGAGCCCCTCGGCGATATCGACGATCGCCGCCAGCGCGCCTGAAGTAACCAGCATCAGCGTCGGTAAGGTCGGCCATTCCGCGTGCCATGGCCCGGCGCTGCGCTCGTGGTCCTGCACCTGCGCTGCAAAAATCGTCGCCGCGAGTCCAGGCGCCATCGTCGCCGCGCCGAGTGCGCTGGCGGCGGCCACCGGATTGCGCTTGTGCGGCATGGTCGAGGAACCGCCGCGGCCTTCGCCCGAGGGCTCGAAGGCCTCGCCGACGTCGGTCTGCATCATCAGCGAGACGTCGCGCGCGATCTTGCCGCAGGTGCCGGCGAGAATGGCGAACACGGAGGCCGCTTCCGCGATGCGGTCGCGGTGGGTGTGCCAGGGCGCGTCCGGCAACGGCAGCTTGAGTTCCTGCGCCAGTTTTTCCGCGACAGGCAATCCCTTGTCGCCGAGGGCCGCGAGCGTGCCGGCGGCGCCACCGAATTGCAGCGCCAGCGCTTCGCTGCGCAACCGCTGCAGCCGTTGGCGCGAGCGATGCAGGGCGGCGGCATATTCGGCGAGCTTGAGGCCGAACGGCATCGGCAAAGCGTGTTGCAGCCAGGTGCGGGCGACCACGGCGGTATGGCGGTGCTGGCGCGCAAGTTTGGCAAAACCTGCCACGGCGCGGTCGGTGTCTGACAGCAGCGCGTCGATGCCCGCGCGCAGGCCGAGCATGGCGCCGGTGTCGATGACGTCCTGGCTGGTCGCGCCCCAGTGTACATAGCGGGCCGCCTCGGCGTCAGCCTTCGCGACGTTGGCGGTCAGCGTCTTGACCAGAGGTATAGCGAGGTTGCCGGACCGCGTCGCAGCATCCGCCAGCGCGGCAAGATCGAATGATTCGGCCCGGCAGGCGGCCGTGATCGGACCGGCCGCAGCCGCGGGAATCACGCCGACCGCGGCTTCCGCACGGGCCAGCGCAGCCTCGAAATCCAGCATGTTTTGCAGGCATGCGACATCGTCGCAGATCGAGCGCATCGCAGCACTCGACAGCATTGGCGCCAGCAGTGGAGAGAGGGACGTGCTCATCTGCGCGCGACCTAACCATTCCCGCCTGTCCCTGCCAATGCCCCTCAAACTGCTTTTGCCTTCAAGTCGCCCAGGGCGTTTGCGGTACCTACGGCCGCCCAAGGCGAAAGGGCGATTACGAATATGCATCGCTCATGGCCCGAACGCGGCCTTCCATTTCGGGCCCACGTGGCTTACTTGGGGACACAGTTCGAGGCGATTTTCAGGAGGCAACCCCCATGGCCATGACGATGACCGGCGAAGTCCAGCTTGCGGCGCCGCGCGAGGCGGTGTGGGCCAAACTGAACGATGCCGAGGTGCTGAAAGCCTGCATCCCCGGCTGCGAGGAGCTGGAAAAGACCGAAGACAACGGTTTTCGTGCCACCGCCAAAATGAAGGTCGGACCGGTCTCCGCCCGCTTCAAGGGCAAGGTCACCCTGAGCGATCTCGACCCGCCGAACGGCTACAAGATCTCGGGCGAAGGCGAGGGCGGCGTCGCCGGTTTTGCCAAGGGCGGTGCCACGGTGGCGTTGGCCGAAAAGGACGGCGGCACGCTTCTCAGCTACAATGTCGAGGCCCAGATCGGCGGCAAGCTGGCCCAGCTCGGGCAGCGCCTGATCAACGGTGCGGCGAAGAAACTGGCCGACGAATTCTTCGCCAATTTTGCCAAGGCCGTACAGGGCTAAGCCCCGAAAGCCTGCCTGTAGTCCCGCTTGATTACGGCAGGCTATGCCCTGGTTGCGGGGCTGGCGAGGTTGCTCATTGCCGGGATGGCCCATATTATGGGCTTGGAATGATTTTAAACGCCTGCGCGGCCGATATGCGGCCCTGCAGCTCAAGAGAGTGCTGATGGCCAAGATTTCCCTGATCGTGAACGGCAATCCCGTAAACGCCAATGTCGACCCCCGTACCCTTCTGGTCCAGTTTCTGCGGGAAAATCTCCGGCTGACGGGCACCCATGTCGGCTGCGACACCTCGCAGTGCGGCGCCTGCGTCGTCCATCTCGACGGCAAGGCGGTCAAATCCTGCACCACGCTGGCGGTCATGGCCGACGGGCATGAGGTCAAAACCATCGAGGGCCTGGCCGCCGATGGTGCGCCGCTGCACCCGATGCAGGAAGCCTTTCGCGAGCATCACGGCCTGCAATGCGGCTTCTGCACCCCCGGCATGATCATGACCGCGGTCGATATGGTGCACCGCAAGGGCAATGACCTCTCGGACCACGTCATTCGCGAAGAGCTCGAAGGCAATCTGTGCCGCTGCACCGGCTATCAGAACATCGTCCAGTCGATCGCCGCTGGCGCCAAGGCGATGGCCAAATCTGATCTCGCGTAACGTCCGATCTGGCCCAAGTCCGACCTCGCACCATCGAATTCATCGCGACCGCGATCAGGAAGTTCTCATGTACGAATTCAAATATCATCGCCCGGCGACCGTGCGGCAGGCCGCCAATCTGCTGGTGAAGAACGAAGACGCCAAGGTGATCGCCGGCGGCCACACGCTGGTGCCGGTCATGAAGCAGCGGCTCGCCAGCCCGCCGCATCTGGTCGATCTCTCCCATATCGAAGGTCTTGACGAAATCGAGATGAAGGGCCGTTCGCTGGTGATCGGCGCCACCGCCAAACACGCTGCTGTCGCGACGTCGGCTATTGTCGGCGAAGCTATTCCGGCGCTGGCGGAACTGGCCGGCATGATCGGCGATCCCGCGGTGCGCCATAAAGGCACCATCGGCGGCTCGCTCGCCAACAACGATCCGACCGCGGATTATCCGGCGGCGGTGCTGGCGCTCGGCGCCACCATCGTCACCAACAAGCGCCGCCTCAAGGCCGAAGAGTTTTTCCAGGGCCTGTTCACGACCGCGCTCGAAAGCGATGAGATCATCACCAAGGTGATGTTCCCGGTGCCGAAGAAGGCGGCCTACATCAAGTTCCGGAACCAGGCTTCGCGCTACGCGCTGGTCGGTGTGTTCGTCGCCAAGCGTCCGTCGGACGTGCG
>JAIEPP010000671.1 GCA_019748335.1 Xanthobacteraceae bacterium | reverse complement strand
AGGTCGAAATTCGCGCGAGCGAATTTCGGGTGAGCGGGGTACAGGTCTCACCTCACCTATAGAGCTCGCGGACAGAAGCCCCTCATCCCGACCTTCTCCCCGTAAGAACGGGGAGAAGGAGAAGAACTACCGTATCGCCTTCGCGGTCACGACCAGCCGCGCGCTGGTCGTGGCGGTCGCCAGCCGCGTGCCATCCGCCGCCGTCAGCCGTCCCTCGACAAAGGCGATGGTCTTGCCGAGCTGGGTGACGGTCGCCTCGCCGGTGATCGGCCCCGGTCTGGCCGGCGCCAGAAAATTCACCGTCATGGTGACAGTCGCGGTGTAGAGCTTGCCGTCGGTCATGACGAACACCGCCGGCCCCATGGTGTCGTCGAGCATCGCGGAAAGAATGCCGCCCTGGACGAAGCCGGCCGGGTTGCAGAAGTCTTGTCTGCCGTCGAAGCCGATCCGGACCCAGCCATCCCGAGGCCGCGCATCGATGAGATGCCAGCCGAGCAGTCTGGACGACGGCGGGGCGGTGAAGTTGTCGAGGGCGGTGCGGATCATGGGAACTCCGTGAGGTTCCTTCCTAGGCCAGCGCTGCTGCCAGCATGGTGTCAGCAGCTTCAGCCTCAGAGACCAAGCCCGTGCGCGATCGCCTTGCGCATCACATTGGGCAACGCCTCCTCGGCGAGCGTCGCGATCGGCACCCAGCGCATGCCCTCCGGAGCGCGTGTGCGCGCAGCAACACTGGCGGTGTAGACCACCAGCTCCAGCGGAAAATGCGTGAAGACGTGGGTGACGACGCCCGCTTTGCGATGCCAGCGCGCGACGCCTTTGAGCGCGGGCGCCTGCTTCAGCGCCGCCCTGTCGTCCTGGCCGGCGAGCCAGTCCGAGCCCGGCACCTCGGTCATGCCGCCGAGCAGGCCTTTTTCCGCCCGCGTGCGGACCAGCAATTCCGCGCCGCGCGTGACGACGAAGGCAGCACCCCGGCGCAGCGTTCCGGTCTTCTTCGGCGCCTTGCGCGGAAACGCCTCCTGGTCGCCGCGCGCGCGGGCGACGCAATCCTCGTTCAGCGGGCAGAGCGCGCAAGCCGGCTTCTTCGGCGTGCAGATCGAGGAGCCGAGATCCATCAGCGCTTGCGCGCTATCGCCGGCGCGAGATTCAGCGAGCAGTGTCGCTGCTAGTTCCTGTATGCGCGGCTTGGCCTGCGGCAGCGGTTCTTCGACCGCGTATAACCGCGACACCACGCGCTCGATATTTCCATCGACCGGCATGGTTCGGATATCGAACGCGATCGCCGCTATCGCCGCCGCCGTATAGGGCCCGATCCCAGGCAGCGTGCGCAGGCCTTGTTCGGTGTCCGGAAACACCCCGCCATGCTCGCGTAGCACTGCGACCGCGCAGGCATGCAGGTTGCGGGCGCGGGAATAGTAGCCGAGCCCGGCCCACATCCGCAGCACGTCATCCTGCGAGGCACTGCCGAGTGCTGTGACATCCGGCCAGCGCGCGACGAATTTTTCGAAGTAGGGCCCGACGGTCTTGACGCCGGTCTGCTGCAGCATGATTTCCGACAGCCAGACCCGGTACGGATCGATGCGCTCGCCCGCCGGCGGCCGCCACGGCAACCGACGGCGGTGGCGGTCGTACCAGTCGAGCAGCAGCGCGGGACGGTCCAGCGCGACGCTCTTTGACTTCGCTTTCATGATCGCAGAAGAACCCATGACCTGTTGATCCAAGACGTGGATGGCCGGGTCAAGCCCGGCCATGACACCCGGGCGGTTCCGTCCACACCCCACTAGGTGATACAACGCCCCCATGGCAAAACGCGGCTTCATCAGCGCCAAACCGCTTTCCGTCCTGCTCAGCGACGTGTTTTCGGACGCCTATGCCAAGCAGGGGTTTGCCGCGCGCGAGCTGGTGACGCGCTGGGCCGAGATCGCGGGCGCCGAAATCGCCCTCCACTCCCAGCCCCTGAAGATGCAATGGCCGCGGCCGGTGGAGGGGCAGCCGCAGGAACCGGCGACGCTGGTGTTGCGGGTGGAGGGGCCGATGGCGCTGGAAATCCAGCATTCCTCCGACGTCATCCTGGCTCGGGTCAACCGCTTCTTCGGCTGGAGCGCGGTCGGCCGGCTGGCGCTGCGGCAAGCGCCGTTGACGCGCCCCAGGGCCCCACCCGCCTCCCGCGCGCCCGACGCCAAAGCGGTGGCGGAGGTCGCCGAAACCCTGTCGGCGGTGGAGGATGAACAGTTGCGTGCCGCGCTGGCCCGGCTCGGCGCCTCGATCAAGCGAAATTGAGCCTGCAGCCTCTGCCCGCCACCGCAACCCGCCATTGCCACAATTATCGTTTCAAGCTAGCCAAGGCCTTACTAGAAAAGGCTTCTTTTTCGCAACTGTTGGGCGTGAACGCGCCGTCCGGGGACCTCTCATGATCACGCGCCGCGCCTTTACCGCCGCTTTGTCGCTGACCGGCCTCGGCCTGATCGCCGGCTTCTCGCCGTTGCGCCTGATCTCCGAGGCCATGGCACAAGGTGCTGCCGACGTCGCCAAGCCGCAATCGCTGCCCGACATGGGCCTTGGCCCGGCCAACGCCTCGGTGACCATCACCGAATACGCCTCGATGACCTGCCCGCACTGCGCGGCGTTCACCGAGAACGTGTTTCCGAAGATCAAGTCGGAGTTCATCGACACCGGCAAAATCCGTTTCGTGTTCCGGGAATTCCCGCTCGACATCAAGGCGGCCGCCGGCTCGATGCTGGCGCGCTGCATCGCCAAGGACGACGCCGGGAAATATTTCGCCGTGATCGATCTGCTGTTCAAGCAGCAGAACGAGTGGGTGATAAAGAACACCACGGAGACATTGACCCGGATCGGCAAGCAGGCCGGCCTCACCCAGCAGGCGGTCGAGGACTGCCTGAAGGATCAGGCGCTGCTCGACAAGATCGCCGCCGACCAGAAATTCGCAGCCGACGTGCTGAAGGTGAATTCGACACCGACCTTCTTCATCAACGGCGAGATGCTCAAGGGCGAGACCTCGTTCGAGGAATTTTCGAAGCGCATCAACGCCCAGCTGAAGAGCTGATCGGTTCACTTCCGGGAGGCCGTCTTGCTGATCACCCGCCGCGCCTTGACGTCGGCCCTGTCGCTGACCGGGCTTGCCGTGCTCGCCGGCTTGTCGCCGCTGCGCCTGATCTCCCAAGCGATGGCGGTGAGCGCCGCCGATGTCACCAAACCGCAGCCGCTGTCCGACATGGCGCTCGGCGCTACCGACGCCAGGGTGACGATCGTCGAATATGCGGCACCGACCTGTCCGCATTGCGCCGCGTTCAACAAGGACGTGTTTCCGAGGATCAAGTCGGAATTCATCGACACCGGCAAGGTGCGGTACGTATTCCGCGAGTTCCCGCTCAACATCAAGGA
>JAIEPP010000687.1 GCA_019748335.1 Xanthobacteraceae bacterium | reverse complement strand
CGATGCCGGTCACCGTCGGCTTCCTCGCCGGCATTTCCGTGCACATTCTGGTCTCGCAAATGCCCGGCGTGCTCGGGCTGCCGTCGCCGAAAGGACCGACGCTGGACAAGATCGCTGTCCTCGCGCAGCATCTCGGCGAAAGCAATTTTTACACGCTCTGTATCGGCTTCGGCGTGCTCGCGGTCGTCGCCGGATCGGAGAAGATCAGCGCGCGAATTCCAGGCGCGCTGATCGGTCTGGTGGCGGCGACCGCAGCCGTGATCCTGGGCCATCTCGAGAGCAAGGGTGTCAGCGTGGTCGGCACCGTGCCGGGAACGCTGCCGACGCCGTCGTTTCCGGAACTCGCTCCGGAGCGTTGGATAAAGCTGCTGCCGCTGGCGTTCCTGATCGCCATCGTCGTCATGGTGCAGACCGCCGCGACCACGCGCTCGTTCCTCTCCGATCCGGACAAGCCGGCCGACGTCGATCGCGATTTTCTCGGCGCCGGAGCCGGCAGCATTCTTGCCGGCCTGTTCGGCGCGTTTCCGGTCAACGCCAGCCCGCCACGGACCGGCATCGTGTCGGAGACCGGCGGACGCACCCAGATTGCGGGACTGTTCGCCGCGGCAATCGTCCTGGCGCTGCTGGCGTTCGGCGCCACGCTGCTGCAGCACGTCCCGGAAGCCGCCCTCGGCGGCGTCCTGTTGTTCGTGGCGTTGCGCATTATCCGGCTGAAGCAGATCGTCACGATCTTTCATCAATCGTTCGGCGAATTCCTGCTGATCGTGGCCACCGCCGCGGCGATTATCGTGTTGCCGATCGAACAGGGCGTCGCCGTCGGCATCGCCTTCTCGCTGCTGCACGGGATCTGGACCACGACGCGGGCGAGGCTGACCGAGTTCGATCGGGTACCGGGCACCACGATCTGGTGGCCCGCCAATCCGAATATTGCCGGCGAACGAAATCCGGATGTGGCGGTGGTCGGACTGCAGGCCCCGCTGTCGTTCCTCAACGCCGAGAATTTTCGCGCCGATGTGCTGAAGGTCGTCGGCGCGTCGGCAACCAAGCCGCGGCTGCTGGTGATCGAAGCCAGCGGCGTCGTCGAGATCGATTTTACGGCGGCGCAGATCCTGCTCGATCTGTTCAGGCAATGCCGTGCGGACGGCGTGACGGTCGCGATGGCACGGCTTGAATCGACGCGCGCGCAGCAGGCCTTCGAGCGCTTCGGACTCTACGAGGTCTTGCCGAAGAGCCGCATGTTCCACAGCGTGGACCAGGCGATCCACGCGCTGACGGGAAAGACTGAACCGGCAGGCTAAAGCATGATGAGATTGGGCTGGGTCGCGCCGCCGGGCCTTTTTTCGCGTCTCATTCTACTTTGCATGGGGTTGTTTTCGCGATTTTGCGTTTTGGCCCCTCCGGAGCCTTAGACCGCCGGCACGATCTTGCCGGGATTGAAGATGTTCTGCGGATCGAGCGCCAGCTTCAGCGCCCGCATGGCGTCGATCGCCTCGGAGCCGAGTTCGGCCTCGAGGTATTTCTGCTTGCCCTGCCCGATACCGTGCTCGCCGGTGCAAGTACCGTCCATCGACTGCGCGCGCTCGACCAGCCGATGCATGAACTCCTCGCCGCGCGCCATCTCGTCGGGGTTGTCGACGTCGCAGACCAGCGAGCAGTGAAAATTGCCGTCGCCGACATGACCGACGATCGGCGACAGCAGGTTGAGCCGCTTCAGGTCGGCCTCGGTCTCGGTGACGCAATCGGCCAGCCGCGAGATCGGCACGCAGACGTCGGTCGCGACCACGCCGGCGCCGGGACGCAGCGCCTTCACCGACCAATAGGCGTCGTGTCGCGCCTGCCACAGCTTGGTGCGATCTTCCGGCCGGGTGGTCCAGGTGAAATCGCCGCCGCCGCATTCACCGGCGATCTCCTTGAAGTTCTTCGACTGCTCGGCGACATCGTTGGCGCTGCCGTGGAATTCCAGCAGCAGCAGCGGCGTCTCCGGCAGGGTCAGTTTCGAATAGGCATTGCAGGCGCGTACCTGCTCGGCATTGAGCAATTCGATGCGCGCGACGGGAATGCCGGTCTGGATCGCCAGGATCGTCGCCTGACAGGCGCCGCGCACGGTCTCGAACGAACAGGCGGCCGCCGCGATGGTCTCGGGAATGCCGCGCAGTTTGATCGTCAGTTCGGAGATGATGCCAAGGGTGCCCTCTGCGCCGACGAACAGATGGGTCAGGTCATAACCGGCGGAGGATTTCTTCGCCCGCGTGCCGGTCTTGATGATCTCGCCGTCGCCGCGCACCACTTTGAGCGCCAGCACGTTGTCGCGCATGGTGCCGTAACGCACCGCATTGGTACCGGAGGCGCGGGTCGAAGCCATGCCGCCCAGCGAAGCGTCGGCGCCGGGATCGATCGGAAAGAACACGCCCTGGTCGCGCAGGTGCTCATTCAGCGCCTTGCGGGTTACGCCCGGCTGGATCACGCAATCGAGATCGTCAGCGTGGACTTCCAGCACCTTGTTCATGTCGCGCAGGTCGATGCAGACGCCGCCGGCGGGCGCGTTGACCTGGCCCTCCAGCGAGGTGCCGGTGCCGAACGCGATCACGGGAACGCTGTATTTGGCGCAGATCCGCACCACGTCCTGGATATCGGCGGTTTCCTGCGCCATCACCACCGCGTCCGGCGGCTGGGTCGGCAGCCAGGTGGTGGTATGGGCATGCTGTTCGCGCACCGCCTGCGAGGTGATCAACCGGTTGCCGAACCGCGCCGCGAGCGCCTCGACCGCGCTGGCCAGCGCCTTCGGCTCCGGCCGCTTCGGATTGTTCGAAATCGTCATCGCCACGCAAAATTCCTCCCGGCTTTGAGCCGACCGTGGCAAAGGATATAAAGGGGGTCAAGAGAACAAAGGGATGGATGATGACGACCATTGCTGCCGCCAGCTTGAAAGACATGCCGCTACCGCCTGCCCCGTTCGTGTCGTCGGTGATGCAGATCGAGCCGCAATGGATCGACTACAACGGCCATCTCAACATGGCCTATTACAACGTCATGATGGACCGCGCGATCGACGAGATGTGGCTGCAACTCGGGATCGGGCCCGGCTACATGAAGGAGCGCCACGGCTCGACCTTCACCGCCGAATGCCATGTGCGTTATCTGCGCGAGATCCACCTCGGCGATCCCGTGCAGGTTTCTGTCTATCTGCTGGCGTCAGACGAAAAGCGCATCCACACGTTCGAGGAGTTGCGCCATGCCACCGAAGGCTGGATCTCCGCGACCTCGGAGAACATGACGGTTCATATCGACATGAACGCGCGAAAGGTAGCACCCTTCCCATCGGATATCCGCGCCCGCATTCAGGCGGTGGTCGATACCCACGCGGCCGTGCCGCGGCCCGAGGGCACCGGTCGGAA
>JAIEPP010000094.1 GCA_019748335.1 Xanthobacteraceae bacterium | reverse complement strand
TGGCGCGCGACCCCGGTATCGGTGCCGAAGGCGAACTTCACGCCGGCTGCAAAGGCGCGGCGATGCGATTCGTGGAGCGCCTTCACCGCCGCCTCTGCCTTCGGGATCACCGCCGCCGGCAACGCCCCGGCGCGCGCATTGTCGACCGCGGCGACGGGCGCGACCTCGGTCGCTACCAGCCAGGTGCCGTGCGACTTGAACAGTGCGATCGTCTTGTCGTCGAGATAGCTCGCATGCTCGATCGTGTCGGCGCCTGCCTCGATCGCCGCCGCCGTACCCTCGGCAGCATGGCTGTGGACGGCGACCTTCCGGCCAAAGCTGTGCGCGGTCTCGACGATCGCCTTCATTTCCTCGGGCGTCATCTGGCGCCCCAGGCCGCCAGCGACATTCGACAGCACGCCGCCGGTCGCCGCGAACTTGATGACCAGCGCACCGAGCCCGATCTGGCGGCGCACCGCGCGGCGGCAGTCGTCCGGCCCGTCGCAGACATTGATCTGGTGCGCGCCGATCGCATCGGCGAATTCCTCGCTGACACCGTTGCGGCCGTCGCCATGCCCGCCCGTCACCGAAATCATCTTGCCGGCGTTGACGATTGTCGGCCCCTGCTCGTCGCCACGTTCGATCGCGTCGCGCAGCGCCCGGATGCCCCGCTCGTCGCCGCCAAGATCGCGGACGGTGGTGAAGCCCGCCATCAGGTCCTTGCGCCCCTTTGCCGCCGCCATGATCAGCGCATCGGCATCGTCGCGGGTCAGCGCGTCGAGCCGCTGCTTCAGCGGGTCACCGTCGCTGTAGAGATGGACGTGGAGATCGATCAGCCCGGGCAGGACGAAGCGATCCTTGAGGTCGATGACCGTCACCCCCGCCTCCGGCGTCGCGAACCCGCCGCGGATTTCAGCGACCTTGCCGTCGCGCACGACGATCGTGCTGTTGCCCCGCGCAGGCTGGCCGGGCCGGTCGAGCAACTGGCCGGCGAGAATATAGGTCGTCTTCGGCGCGGTCTGCGCGGTCGCGCTGCCCGCAAGGCAGCTGGCCGCGACCAGCGCCGCGATGATCGTCTTCCTCATGCATCGTCCCCTTTTGGCTTTGGCGCGACACTAGCGTTCTGCGACGCGCCGTCCAGCCGGGGCTTCAGCCATTTTTCGCAACGCTTTCCTGCATCTTGGCGAGCTGTTCGGGGGTCGCCTCGGTCTGGTACGCCGCCTTCCATTCGGCCTGCGGCATGCCGTAGATAATCTCGCGCGCGGCTGCCTTGTCGAGATGGCCGACGGTGCCGGCACTCGCTTCCTCGATCCAGTCGCCGAGGCAGTTGCGGCAGAACCCGGCCATTCCCATCAGATCGACATTCTGCGCATCGGTGCGATGGCGCAGATGCCGCACCAGCCGGCGAAACGCTTCGGCGGCGATGCTGTCGTCCAGGGTTTCGAGCGTCGTCATCTTTCTGCTCTCCGATCGATCGGCGGTTGATCGGCGCGAGATAGCGGCTAGAGCCGGGCGCGCACAAGCGAAGGACGCTGCGATGAGCAAGGCCATCAATCCGCGACTGCGCAAGGTACGTGTGCTGGCGACGCTCGGTCCGGCCAGCAGCACCCCTGAGATGATCGAGAAGCTGTTCCACGCCGGTGCGGACGCCTTTCGCATCAACATGAGCCATGGCGACCAGCAATCGAAGATCGCCGTGATCGAGGCAATCCGCGGCATGGAGCGGCGGGTCGGCCGTGCTTCGACGATCCTCGCCGACCTGCAGGGTCCAAAGCTGCGCGTCGGCCGCTTCGCCGATGGCAAGGTGACGCTGGAGACGGGCGCGACTTTCCTGCTCGACCGTGACGACCAGCCGGGTGACGCGCGCCGGGTCGAATTGCCCCACCGCGAAATCTTTCAGGCGATCGAAGTCGGTGCGCGGTTGCTCCTCGATGACGGCAAGCTGGTGCTGCGCGTGACCGCGCACGACCCGGGCCAGATCGTCACGCGGGTGGAAACCGGCGGCGTCCTGTCGAACAACAAGGGCCTGAACGTCCCCGATGTCGTCGTGCCGATGGCGGCGCTGACCGCCAAGGACCGCAGCGACCTGACCTTCGCGCTCGACCAGAAGGTCGACTGGATCGCGCTAAGCTTCGTCCAGCGGCCAGAGGACCTCGCCGAAGCGCGACTGTTGATCCAGGGGCGCGCGGCGTTGCTTGCCAAGATCGAGAAGCCGTCGGCGATCGACCGGCTGCAGGAAATCATCGAGCAGTGCGACGGCGTGATGGTCGCGCGCGGCGATCTGGGCGTCGAACTGCCGCCCCAACAGGTGCCGCCGCTGCAGAAGCGGATCGTCGAAGTGTCGCGCCGGCTGGGACGGCCGGTCGTGGTTGCGACGCAGATGCTCGAATCGATGATCACCGCGCCCTCGCCGACCCGGGCCGAGGTGTCCGACGTGGCGACCGCCGTCTATGACGGTGCCGACGCGATCATGCTGTCGGCCGAAAGCGCCGCCGGTGCCTGGCCGGTCGAATCGGTCGCGATGATGAATTCGATCGCCGAGGCGGTCGAGCGCGACCCGATGCACGGCGACCGCGTCCACTTCACGATCACGAAGCCCGACCCGACGACCGCCGACGCGCTGTCCGAAGCGGCGAAGAACATCGCCCAGACGGTCTCCGCCGTCGCCATCATCTGCTACACGACGTCAGGATCGACCGCGCGGCGGATCGCGCGCGAGCGCCCCTCGGTGCCGCTGCTGGTGCTGACGCCGAAGCTCGAGACGGCACGGCGGTTGGGATTGTTGTGGGGGACGCACGCCGTCCACACCCGCGACGTCGAATCGTTCGAGGAGATGGTCGCCAAGGCCAAGCGGATGGCGCTGCGCCACCACCTCGCCAAAGCAGGCGACCAGGTGATCATCATGGCCGGCGTCCCGTTCCGCACGCCGGGGTCGACCAATGTCCTGCACGTGGTGCGGATCAACGGCGACGAGCTGAAGAACTACGCCGCCTGAAGCAATCCCCGCGCAACCAGGTCCGTCCGCAACGTTTTCGCATCGACGAACAGATGCGCAGCGACGCCGAGGGCGGCGGCGGCTTCGACATTTTCAGGGCGGTCGTCGACGAAGAATGCCTCTTCCGCAGCCAGCCCGAATCGATCGAGCGCGAGGTGGTAGATGGCCGGGTCGGGCTTCATCAGCCGCTCGTCGCCGGAAATGACGAAACCGCGGAAGCGATCGAACAATGCCGATTCGCGCGCGCGGAACGGCGGCCAGAATTCGCCCGAGAAGTTCGAGATGACAAAAAGCGGCACCCCCGACGCATCGAGTTCCTCGACGATCGCGTGGACGCCGGGAATCGGATCGCCGATCGTCTCGTTGAAGCGATCGCGCCAGGCGAGGATCAGGGTTTCGTGTTCCGGGAACCGTGC
>JAIEPP010000263.1 GCA_019748335.1 Xanthobacteraceae bacterium | reverse complement strand
CCGTGGTCGATCGGGCGGATCAGATAGGGCGTCGCCAGCGTGTTGTCGACGATCAGCGGCACGCCGGCCTTGCGCGCGACCTCGGCGATCGCCTCGATGTCGGTGATGCTGCCGGCGGGATTGGCGATCGACTCGATGAAGATCGCCTTGGTGTGCGGCGTCACCGCGCGCTCGAAGCTGCCGATATCATCCGGATCGGCCCACGCCACGTTCCAGCCAAAACTCTTGAAGGCATGGGTGAACTGGTTGATCGAGCCGCCATAGAGTTTTCGCGCGGCGATGAACTCGTCGCCGGGCATCAATAACTGTTGAAGTGCGACGACCTGGGCGGCGTGTCCGGAGGCGACCGCGACCGCGGCGGTACCGCCTTCCAATGCTGCGACGCGTTCTTCCAGCACGGCGGTGGTCGGGTTGCCGATCCGGGTATAGATGTTGCCGAACGCCTGCAGCCCGAACAGCGAGGCGGCGTGGTCGGCGTCATTGAACACGAACGACGTGGTCTGATAGATCGGCGTCACCCGCGCGCCGGTGGTGGGATCGGGCTGCGCGCCGGCATGCACGGCAAGGGTCGCAAATCCCGGGAGACGGTCGGTCATTTCTGGCATCCTGTTTTGGCGGTTCGAAAACGCGCGGCATGCTGATCGCAGCCGCGTCCGCCGTCAAGGCGAGGGCGGCAGATATTGCCGATTGGAACGAACGCGCTTCGTTATGTCGCGTTCACGAAAAAATTGCTTCGCATTTGCGTCACGACTGGTCGCTCTTGTTCTTCGCGGCACGATCGGAGGCTGCGGTCTGGCCGCCACCCACACTCATTCGATTGAGCGACAGCCGCATGCCCTGTGTCGGGATCGGCGCGCGCTTCGAGCTCAGCGTTCGCGAATTGACGCCCATCCATGAAATCTCCGACGACAGCCGGCCGTATTCGATCTTCGGGCACCGATTCATCACCACCTGAATCCCGGCGGCTTCGGCTTTCGCGGCGGCCGCATCGTCGCGCGCGCCGAGCTGCATCCAGATCACCTTCGGCAGTGGAGACAGCTTCAGCGCTTCCTCGACCACCGGCATGATGTGGCTGGAGTTGCGGAAGATGTCGATCATGTCGACGGGGCGGCCGATGTCGGCCAGCGAGGCGACGAACGGCTTGCCGATCAGCTCCTTGCCGACATGGCCGGGGTTGACCGGAATCATGTCGTAGCCGCGCTGCGCCAGATATTTGAAGGCAAAATAGCTCGGCCGCACATTGACCGGCGACGCGCCGACCATCGCGATCGACTTCACGCCATTGAGGATGGCGCGAATGTAATTGTCGTCATAGGCGTCGTGGTTCATCTAGAAATCCCTAAACCCTCATGGTGAGGAGCGCGAAGCGCGTCTCGAACCATGAGGCCGCAGACGGGCCTCCATCCTTCGAGACGCGGCCAAGCGGCCGCTCCTCAGGATGAGGATCACTTATCCTGCCACTTCGGCTCGCGCTTTTCGATGAAGGCGCCGATGCCTTCCTCGGCGTCGCGCGCCATCATGTTCTCGGTCATCACCTCTGCCGCAAAGCGATAGGCATCGGCAAGGCTCATTTCGGCCTGGCGGTAGAACGCCTCCTTGCCGAGCTTGACGGTGTAGGCGGATTTCACCGCGACCTTTTGCGCCAGCGCGATCGCGGCCTCGCGTTCGGTGCCGGCGGTGACGACGCGGTTGACGAGGCCGATGTCCTTTGCCGTTGCGGCGGATACAGGCTCGCCGGTTAAAAGCATCTCCATCGCCTGCTTGCGCGGAATGTTGCGCGACAGCGCCACCATCGGCGTCGAACAGAACAGGCCGATGTCGACACCCGGCGTGGCGAACGCTGCGGCCTCCGAGGCAACCGCCAGATCGCAGCTTGCGACCAACTGGCAGCCGGCGGCGGTCGCGATGCCCTGCACGGCGGCGACCACGGGCTTTGGCAGATACACGATCGCCTGCATCATGGCGCTGCAGGCGTTCATGATCTCGGCGAAGTAGGCGCGGCCACGGTCGGCATCGCTGCGGCGCGCGGTCAGTTCCTTCATGTCGTGGCCGGCGGAAAACGCAGGGCCGTTCGCTGATATCACGACCGCGCGGACCGCCTTGTCGTCGTGAATTTCCTTCAGCGCATCGTGGAGGGCCGCGATCAGGCCTTCCGACAGGCTGTTGCGCGCCGCGGGCCGGTTCAGCGTTAGCACGGCGATGCTTCCGACCTTTTCACGCAGAAGGATCGGCGGTTGCGGTGCTGGTGCGCGGGCGGTCTGGGCGGGCATGAATTTTTCCAAGTGGGCTTTCGTGACAACCTATTGTAACAGGCGACCCGAAGCGAGGGCAGGGGACCACATGGCGGCAGCTAAAATGAGCGTGGCTGAACTGGAACGGTTCCTCCGCGAGGAATTCCCCCAGGCCTTCAGCGACGGCGATATCACCATCGAAAGCGCCGACGGCGAGACCTGCCTGCTGCGCCGGCGTTTTAACGACCGCATGTTGCGGCCGGGCGGCACGGTGTCGGGGCCGACACTGATGGCGATGGCGGATTTCGCGATGTATGTGGTGCTGCTGTCGGCGATTGGTCCGGTTGGCCTCGCTGTCACGACCAATCTCAATATCAATTTCCTGCGCAAGGGCCAGCCCGGCCAGGACGTGCTGGCCGCCGCGAAGCTTTTGAAGCTTGGCAAGCGGCTTGCGGTCGGCGAGGTCAACCTGCTGTCGGGGACATCGCCCGATCCGATTGCGCACGTGACGGCGACCTATTCCATTCCAAACAAATAGGCTTTTAGACGGTAATATTGCACCATATTTGTAAGCTATTGTTTTCGCTTATGTAATTTGCCAACATGAGTGTTGACGTGCAACATTCGGTTCTTTAGAAACCCGCACAGTTCGGCGCGCTTGGCGCCGATTTCCATTTTTACGGATTCCCTCACATGAAAACCTTTTCGGCGAAGCCGGCCGAGGTGACGAAGAAGTGGGTGCTGATCGACGCCAAGGGTTTGGTGGTCGGCCGTCTCGCCACGATCGTTGCGATGCGCCTGCGCGGCAAACACCTCCCGACCTACACCCCCCACGTCGACTGCGGCGACCATGTCGTCATCATCAACGCGGCGCACGTCGTGCTGACCGGTCGCAAGCGCGAGAACAAGATGTATTACAAGCACACCGGCTTCATCGGTGGCATCAAGGAACGCAGCGCGAAGTCGATCCTCGAGGGCCGGTTCCCCGAGCGCGTGGTCGAGAAGGCCATCGAGCGCATGATTCCGCGCGGTCCGCTCGGCCGCGTGCAGATGGGCAATCTGCGCGTCTACCCCGGTGCCGAACATCCGCATGAAGCCCAGCAGCCCGAGACGGTTGATGTCGCTTCGATGAATCGCAAGAACATGAGGGCCGC
>JAIEPP010000302.1 GCA_019748335.1 Xanthobacteraceae bacterium | reverse complement strand
ACAAAAAAGAGCCGCCGTTTCCGGCGGCTTTTGAAGTTGATAACAGGGAGGCGTCAAACAGAGTGGACAGGAGCCACTCGGTGTCCAAACGAGGACAGGCACAGTCATAATCGAGAAAGCTTAATTGATCGTAAACGAGGGATTTTCTTCAGGAATTGTTTGCCATGTCGGCCATTGGCCGAGTTTCGCGGTTGACCCGATTAACTTCCACGTCATGCCGGCCATTGGCGGAGTGGCGAGCTACGACTTGAAGAAACTGTTCGCGGCATCCTTGGACGCGCGCTTTTTGGCGACGGCCTGCTGCAGCCGTTCGATTTCCGAATTCATCAGCGCGATGCGCTCGGTCAACTCCTCGACCGACAGCAGCGACAGATCCTGGCCGATCTCGTGGGTGATTTTCTTGCGCGGCTTGTCGTCGTCCTCGGTGGCCATGCGTTCCTCCAGCAATAACCCGGCGGTCCGGCGATCCCTGAGGCGGTTGCCAGCCGCAGCCGGGCTGGCTAATCAGGGGCCGCCTCTTGAAATTATCGCGTTTCGCAAGGACAAATCATGGAAAAGCTGCCCGCGCAAATGACCGTCGTCGGCATCAGCAAGCCCGGCGGTCCCGAGGTGCTGTTGCCGGAAACCCGCAGCGTTCCGGTGCCCGGCTCCGGCGAAATCCTGGTCAAGGTGATGGCCGCCGGCGTCAACCGCCCCGACGTCGCACAGCGCTCCGGCGCCTATCCGCCGCCGCCCGGCGCCAGCGACCTGCCCGGTCTCGAAATCGCCGGCGAGGTCGTGGCGCTCGGCGCGGGCGCCAGCAAACACAAGCTCGGCGACAAGGTGATGTCGCTGGTGGCCGGTGGCGGCTACGCCCAATATTGCATCGCGCAGGACGCCCAGGCGATGGCGGTGCCGCCTGCCCTGTCGATCCAGGAAGCCGGCGCAACCCCGGAAACCCTGATGACGGTCTGGCACAATGTGTTCGAACGCGGCGGATTGAAGCCCGGCGAAACCCTGCTGATCCATGGCGGCTCGTCCGGCATCGGCACCATGGCGATCCAGTTGGCCAAGGCGTTTGGCTCCAAGGTGATCGTCACCGTCGGCTCGCAGGACAAGGTCGACGCCTGCCTCAAGCTCGGCGCCGACCGCGCCATCAACTACAAGACCGAGGATTTTGTCGCCGAGACCAAGACGGCGACCAATGGCACGGGCGCCAACGTGATCCTCGACATGGTCGCCGGCGACTACGTCGATCGCAACTACGATGCCGCCGCGGTCGACGGCCGCATCGTGCAGATCGCCACCCTCAACAGCCCCAAGGTCACCGTCAACATCGCCAAGGTGATGGTGAAACGGCTGACCCATACCGGGTCCACGCTGCGTCCGCGTACTAATACGGACAAGGCAGCGATGGTCGCGGCAATCGAGGCCAAGGTGATGCCGTTGTTGCGCGAGGGCCGGGTAAAGCCCCTGATGGACAGCACATTCCCGCTGGAAAAGGCCGCCGACGCGCACCGTCGGATGGAGACCTCCGAACATATTGGCAAAATTGTGTTGGCGGTTTAACGATCTCGAGCGACGCGCGGGTGGAAACCCTTTGATTCGCTTCGCTTTCATGTCATTTATCGCGGCAACGTGGGGCAACGCGCCGGCCCCGGGAAATCGTTGATCGCGGAGTACTGACATTGCGTCTGATCAGGTGCCTTGCGCCGCTGCTTGCGCTGGGCCTCGTGATTGTTGCGGCCGCGACCCCGGCGCGCGCCATTGACGCGGTCAGCGTCCGCGGCGACGCGCCTGCCATCGACCTCACCGCCGTACTCGACCATCAGCGCAGCGACACCGACCGGATCCAGGTTTCGACCGCGCCGGGCACCGACGGCATCGTCCGCCGCATCGAGGTCCGGGCCCGTGAAGGCGGACAGAACTGGGTGGTGTTCGCGCTCGCCAACAACACCGACGACCAGCTCGACCGTCTGATCGTGGCGCCGCATTACCGCATCGTGTCGTCGGGCCTGCTGTGGCCCGATCTCGGCCTGTCGCGTGTCGCCACCATCACGCCCTCGACCGGCGACCGTCCCGAGCGGCAGGAGAGCGCCACCGCTGACATCTTCCGCATCACGCTCGACCCCGGCGCCGTCGTCACCTTCGTGGCCGAGTTGCGTACCGACAAGCTGCCGCAGCTCTATCTGTGGGAGCCGGACGCCTACAAGGACAAGGTCAACTCGTTCACGCTCTACCAGGGCATCGTGATCGGCATTTCCGGCCTGCTGGCCCTCGTGCTCACCATTCTGTTCGTGGTCAAGGGCAGCATCATGTTCCCGGCCGCCGCCGCATTGGCCTGGGCGGTGCTGGTCTATATCGGCGTCGATTTCGGCTTCTGGGGCAAGGTGCTCGACATGTCGAACAACGCCGAGCGCGTCTGGCGCGCGGCGGGTGAGGCGATTTTGGCCGCGACGCTGCTGGTGTTTTTGTTCGCCTATCTCAACCTCAGCCGCTGGCATGTGCGCTATTCCCACATCACCGTCGGCTGGCTGGCATTTCTGGGCTCGCTGGTGGCGCTGGCGCTGTTCGATCCGGCCGTCGCCTCCGGCATCGCCCGCATCTCGCTGGTGCTGATCGCCTTCGCCGGCTTTGCGCTGATCGTCTATCTCTCGACCCATGGTTTCGACCGCGCGGTGCTGCTGATCCCGACCTGGTTCCTGCTGGTGGTCTGGGTGATCGCCGCCGGCATGACGGTCGCGGGCTCTGTCACCAACGACATCGTCGGCCCGGCGCTGCTCGGCGGCCTGGTACTGATCGTGATGCTGATCGGATTTACGGTGATGCAGCACGCCTTCGCGGGCGGCGGTGCCACCACCGGCGTGGTCTCCGACGTCGAACGCCGCGCGCTGGCGCTGACCGGCTCCGGCGATCTGATCTGGGACTGGGACGTCTCCGCCGACAAGGTGTTCACCAGCCCGGAGACCGAAAGCCTGCTCGGCCTCAAGCGTGGCACGCTGGAAGGCCCGGCGGCGAAATGGCTGGAAGTGCTGCATCCGCTCGACCAGGATCGTTTCCGCGCCGCCCTCGACTCTGTGCTCGACCAGCGCCGCGGCCGGCTGGTGCAGGATTTTCGGCTACGCACGCCCGACGGCCACTTCATGTGGTTCGCGCTGAAGGCGCGCCCGGTGGTCGGCTCCGACGGCGAAGTCTCGCGCGTGGTCGGCACGCTGACCGACGTCACCGACGCCAAGAACGCCGAAGAGCGGATGTTGCACGACAGCGTGCACGACAACCTCACCGGCCTGCCGAACCGCAAATTGTTCATCGACCGCCTCGGCGCCGTCGCCAATTTCGCGAAGACCATGCCGAACCTGCGGCCGACGCTGATGGTGATCGACCTCGACCGCT
>JAIEPP010000045.1 GCA_019748335.1 Xanthobacteraceae bacterium | reverse complement strand
CTTGAACTGCGCGGCGGTCGACAGTTCCTGCACGCCGAACATGAAGCCGCCGTCGCCGGTGATGGCGACCACCGGCCGGTCCGGATTGGCGACCTTGGCGCCGAGCGCGGTCGGGAAACCCGAGCCGAGCGTTCCCTGATAACCCGAACTGATGAAGGTGCGCGGCTCGTAGACCGGAAAGCCGTACCAGGAGGCGAAACCGACCTGTGACAACTCATCGGTGACGATCGCGTTCGCCGGCAGCACCTCGCGCAGGATGTTCAGATAGGCCATCTGCGGCTGGATCGCCTGGATCTCCTGATGCGCCGCGGCGGTCGCTTCGCGGATCGCGGCGCGCCGGCCGCTGGTCCTGCTGAAGCCGGCCTTCTTCACGGCGGCGACCAGTGCGGCGGTGCCGGCCTGCGCATCCGCGATCACGGCGGCATCCGGGGTGAAGCGCCGCATCTCGACGGGATCGATGTCGATGCGAACGGACTTGAGACCCTGCGGCTTGTAGGGCCAGCGAAATCCGGACTCCGGCAATTCCATGCGCGTGCCGATCCCGATCATCAGGTCGGTTGTCGGCCACAGTTTGTAGGCCGATGCCATCGTCAATCCGAGTTCATGCGCATTGGAGACGATGCCGCGGCCGCTGCGGAACGCCACCACCGGCGCGTCGATCATCTCGGCGAGTTCGAGAATTTCGTCGCGCGCATCGATCGCGCCGCTGCCGACGAAGATCATCGGATGCTTGCTGCCCTTGATCAGCGCTGCGGCGGCCTTGATCCGATCCGGATCGGGTTTTGGTGCGGGAAACAGATCGAACGGTTTGGCCGGGCCAACTTCGGCGCGCTGGGTGAACACGTCCCACGGCATTTCCAGCGATACCGGGCCGCGACGGCCCGACAGCATTTCCTGGAACGCGCGCGACACCATCGTCGGCGCCGCGTCGGGATATTCGATGCGATCGGCCCATTTCACGAAGGTCTTGAGCGTCGCCAGTTGGTCCGGCATCTCGTGCAGATGGCCGCGGCCCTTGCCCAGAAATTGTGTCGGCACCTGGCCGGTCAGGCACAGCACCGGCTCGTTGCAGCCGAACGCGGTCAGCATCGCCGCGCTGGCGTTGAGCACGCCGGGGCCGGGCACCACGCTGAACACGCCGGGCTTGCCGCTGGAGCGCGCATAACCGAACGCCATGTAGCCACAGGCCTGTTCGTGCCGTGCGCCGATCACTTTGAGCTGGGCCTGGTGGAAGGCGTCGAACAGGCCATAGATCTGCGCGCCGGGCAGACCGAACACGGTGTCGACGCCGTGGGCGACGAGGCCGTTGACGATTGCTTCGCCGCCGGAAGTTGAAGTCATTGTATTGTCCAATCGTTCACAAAAATGATCAGGCTTCGTCGACGACGCCGTTGCGCAAGATGCCGACGCCATCGGCCTCGACCTCGACGACATCGCCGGGCTTGAGGTAACGCGGCGGATCGAACCGCGCGCCGGCCCCGGTCGGCGTGCCCGTCACGATGACGTCGCCGGGCACCAGCGTGGTGAAGGTCGAGATGTAGTTGATGAGGTAGCGGAAGCCGAAGATCAGGCGGCCGGTACGGTCGTCCTGCCGGGTCTCGCCATTGACGCGCGTCGTCAACCTGATGTCGGCGATCTGCGATTCACTGGCATAGGGCACCAGCCAGGGGCCGAGGCTGCCGGTGGAATCGAAGTTCTTGCCCTGGGTGACGTTGAACTTGGCATGCCGTATCCAGTCGCGCAGCGTGCCCTCGTTGCAGAGCGTGATGGCGGCGATGTGGTCCAGCGCGGCGCTCTCCTTGATGTGCCGTCCGGCCTTGCCGATCACGATCACCAGCTCGCCTTCATAGTCCAGTTGCGACGACGCGCGCGGGCGGACCAGCGGCGTCTCGTGGCCGACAAAGGAGCGCGGCGTGCGCATGAACATGCTCGGATATTTAGGCGCGTCCTGGCCGTCTTTGTATTCGGCGTTGCGGTCCGGATAATTGACGCCGATGCAGATGATTTTTTCCGGCGACGGGATCGGCGGCAGCCAGGTGATCGCCTCAATAGGATAGTCGGGTTCGCGCTTCGCGGCGTCTTCGATCAGCTTTGGCAGCGCATTCGCCGCGATGACTTCGCGTAAGCTCGGATAGTCCCTGCCGAAATGGGTAGAGAGATCGACGATGCCGCCCTTGACGACGGCGCCGTACCTGGTCGTGCCGTTAACCGTGAAGGTGGCGAGGCGAGATGAGGTCATGAAGTTTCTCGGTTAGCCCGGCGTCATGCCACCGGCCTTGATCGTCGCCGTGGCCGCGGGGGATTTCAGATAATCGATGAATGCGCTGGCGGCCTCGGCTTCTTTGGTATCGGCGGCGATGGCTGATGTGAACACCAGTTCCTGCTGCAGTTCGGCCGGGAAGGGGCCCGCGAGTTCAACGCCCGGGGCGATCAGCACGTTGGTCAGGAACACGCCAAGCTCGGCTTCGCCCCTGGCCACGGCCGGCGCGATCTGCGGCGGACCGGCCTGCACCTTGGTCCTGGCCTTCATCTCCTCGGCAATGCCGAGACGCTCGAACACTTTTGTCACATAGGCGCCCGCCGCGCTCGCGGGCACAAAGGCAATCGACTTTGCGTCAAGCAGTGTCTTTTTCAGGCCGTCCGGTGTGGAGATATCCGGCTTGCGCGCGCCGGCGCGCACGGCGACGCCATAGCCAACCCGCGCGATGTCGATGATGGGTTCCGAAGCAAAGAGTGCCTTCGCAGCGGCGTTTTCGAAAACGTCGAACGGCACGACGACCGCGTCGAACGGCGTGAGCTTGTTGAGCAGGGCTGTCATCGAGCCGCCGGCGATGACCTTCAGTTCGGCGGCGTGAAGCGGAGTAGCTAGTGTCATGGCGATGATCCCGGAGAGCGCGGTTGTGAGCAATTTCCCTGTCGGCTTGATCATGACGCTCTCCCGATGGTTTCAGCCCAGCCTAATCGGCAATGGTGACATCGGCGACAAAGGCCGGTTCACGCACCGCCTGTCCCGTAAACGGTGAACCCTGCTCGAACCAGGAGCGCGGCGCCGGTGCGCCCCACAGCGTTTGCCGGCGCGGGTCTTTCAACGACCAGCGCAGCGGCTCATGGTCGTGGTCGCCGGTAAAGTAGTCGCTGGTGTAGAGTTCGAGGCGGTGGCCGTCGGGATCCCGGACATAAAGAAAGAACGCATTGGAAATGCCGTGGCGGCCGGGGCCGCGCTCGATGTTCTTCAGGTACCCGCTGGAGGCCATGACGTCGCAGAGGTGCAGGATGTTCATCGCGGTCGGCACCCAATAGGCAAGATGGTGCAGGCGAGGGCCCTTGCCGTTGGTGATCGCGAAATCGTGCACATTGCCCTTGCGGTGCAT
>JAIEPP010000325.1 GCA_019748335.1 Xanthobacteraceae bacterium | reverse complement strand
GGTCCACTCATGACGTGATGACGTGTTTCACGTCGTTCCCTGCCCTTTTCGTGGTTCTTTTTGGGAAAGATTCCCTGTTTTGACCAGCGTAGCCGTAAGCGGGATCGTGTCAACCGGAACCGGCGCAAGCCCAGCGTGCTGCGCAACCGAGCCATCCAGATCGCGCGCTGGTGCCGTGCCGTCAGCTTCCGTCAGGCAAACAGCGGCGCGCCGCCGAGGCCCGAGGGCTCGACCTGCTTGTCACGTGGAATCGCGGAGAGGTTCGGCAGATCGAGGACGGTGCAGATCGCAACACTCAGTTTTTCCAGCGCAGCTCCGAAATCGGAAGTCCCCACCTTGTCGCGCCACGCTACCACGCCGTCCGGCCGCACCAGCAGTGCTCCGGCTTCCTCGATCTCGCGCAGGCGCTGCCACTCCCAATACAGGTCCTGCGCTTCGGGCGAACCCGTCACCACCATGCGCAGGAACGGAAGGTCGAGGCGGCGCGCGGCGTCTCGCCATACCGTGCCCGCCAGACCGGTCACGACCGTGAACAGACCTTTTCCGGTCACATCAAGCGTCGACACGCGCATGCCCTCCTTATTGACGAGCCACGCATGCGCGATCTTGGCGCCGGGCCGCGTGGTCGGCTGATGATGGAGATCACGATCGCGCCGCCAGCGTTCGGGCTCGCCGTCGTGGTCGGGAATGACCGCTGACGATTCATAGCGCTGGTTCATCTCGACGCCTTGGGCGTTGTACTCGGTCTGCTTGAGGTCGAGCGCGGCCTGGGCCGCCTTGCGGACTGCAACGCCCTCAGGACCCGGATCGCTGAAGCGCGCAATTCCAGCCGCGACCGGGTTCTCGGCGCCCTGGACACGGAAGCACGCGTTCAGTGGCGCGTAGTCGAGGCGCGACTGGTTGGCCCGCCGCACCACCTGCCTTCCGACCGGCATCCGCTCGTTCGAGTAGCTTTCCAGAAGTTTCGGGCCGGCCCAGCCCTTCACGGCGTAGGCAAGCTTCCAACCGAGATTATGGCCATCCTGCACACAGGTGTTGTTGCCCAGACCGCTCGACGGCGGATGCCGGTGCACGGCATCGCCGCCGCAGAACACCCGCCCCTTCGAATACTGTGTCGCGTAAGCCTGGTTGATGTACCAGACCGAGGTTCTCACGATATCGGGCTCGATCGCCGGATCGCCGATCAGAATTTTGATCTTTTCGCGAACGTTGCTCTCGGAGAGATCGGGATCGCCCTTGTTGATATCGAAACCCCAGCCGGCGATCCATTGCGTCCATGGCCGCACGGCTCGGAGCAGCCCCATCCCGATCTCGCCGAAGCTCGCGTCCGGTGTAACGATCCAGTTGAGGATGCTGGGACGGTGTTTGCTGTATCTGGAGAGGTCGGCATTGAAGATCGTGTAGACCGTACCCGCGCGCGCCATCTGCCCTTCGATGGGCAGGCCGAGATGCTCGACCACCGACGATCGCGCGCCGTCGGCGCCAACCATGTAGCGTGCACGGATCGTGTATTCGCGCTGGTCCAGCCGGTCACGCAAGGTCGCGGTGACGCCATCGGCGTCCTGCTCATGGCTGAGATATTCGGTGTTGAACGCGAAAGTGGCCCCCCTCTCGGCCGCTTTCTGGAACAGGATCGGTTCGAGCAGCGGTTGGATGATATCCACCATCCCGCACGGACTTGCGCGCAGATAATCCCCGCGCCGGTCGTCGCCGGTGCCCCATGTCCGCATCCGGATGAGCTCTGGGCCGGCCAGACTGGTGGTGAAGGTGGTGTCGCCCATCAGTTCCCACGGGCTCGCATAGCGCGCCACGTCTTCGGCGATGCCAAGGTCGCGGAAGACTTCGTTGGCACGCTGGTTGGTGATGTGGGCGCGCGGGCTGTCGGCCATCCAGTTGCTGCGCGACACGAGGTGACAGCGTACGCCGGCGTTCGCCAGGGCCAGCGCTGTCGTAGAACCGGTTGGACCGGCTCCTATGATCAGTACGTCGGTCTCTAATGTCATCTCTGCCAAGCCGTCCCTGTCCCTGCGGCTGCCTGCCAGCATCGCACCGAAAACGCTTCAGTGCGAGGCGTCTGCCTGCCTTGCCGCCATCATGGCCATGCCGGCGATCCAGCCCGGAATGGCTTCGTAGAATTCCTGCTCCATGGTGTACCGCCCGCCGGTCGAAAAGGCGGCAAAGGCGGCAACCCATGCCAGGACCTCGTTGGCGCCGCGCCCCGCCGCTTCGCGCACGGCATTGGTGTCGAGGGCATCGGCTCGCCATACCTGGCCGCTGCGTAACAGCGCCATGAACTCTGCGTCCCACTTCGGATTGAGCGGCTGACACGGCCCTTGACCAGCCTCGGCGAGGACCGCCGCCTCGAACACGCGCTTCTCGCGCGCCTCCTTGGCTTCCGCCGAAGGATTGCGTCCGTTGATGAGACGCTCGCGCAGCTCCGGTGGCGCATCCTTCATCGACGGCAACGGCGGGTCGTGCGACAGGCCGCCCGATGCAGCGAACAGCACCCGCTTGCCGGAACGCGTCGCGAAGCGGCCGACGGATTCCCCGAGTTGCCGCGCACGGCGATAGGTCGGCACCGGCGGCGCGGCGGCGTTGACGAAGATCGGCACGATCGGCACGGACTTGAAATCGCCGAGTACGGCTTCCCACATCTGGACGAAGCCATGATCGACCGGCATGCGGTACGATACCGCGACGTCGAAATCCTCGGACCTGACGTGATCCACTAACGCCAATGCCGTCTGCTCGGGAACGTCGAGCGGTCCGGTGCCACCGCCCCAGTCGCCGAGCGATACCGCGCCTGCGCCGACGCAGAACGCGGGCATCAGATCGTAGAAGAAGCCGTTGAAATGATCGGGCGCGAACTGGATGATGTAGTCGGGCTCAAATTGCTTCACGAAGCTTCCGAGCTTGCCGAACGCCGTTCGTACGCGTTGCTCGGTTTCATTGCTGGCCGGTCCCCTGTACATCAGGGGCGTATGGGACGCGCAGACAATGGCGACTGACATGATCTGTTTCCTCGCGGCTATTTCTTGACCAGCGGACACGCGCTCTCGGAAAGCGGGCGGTTGACCGCCTCTCCCGGCAACGTCTGCACGACATTGTAGAGATCCCAGTCGCCCTTGTTCTCGCCGGGCTTTTTCACCTGAAGCATGTACATGTCGTGGATCATCTTGCGGTCGGCGCGAATGTAGCCATCGCCGGCGAAGAAGTCGTGAATGCGTTCCTTCTCCATCTGCTTCATCACGGTCGGTGCCTCGTCGGTGCCGACAGCCTTCACCGCCTTGAGATAGTGCGCGACCGACGAATAGACGCCGGCATGAAAACTGGTCGGCATGATCTT
>JAIEPP010000628.1 GCA_019748335.1 Xanthobacteraceae bacterium | reverse complement strand
CTGCAGAAGGACAAGACCTACGACTATTCCGGCCGCGCCAATAAGAGCGAAAACCGCTTTGCGTCGGGCGAATGCGCAATCTTCCTGACTTCGTCGGGCTATTACGCCACCGCCAAGAGCACCGCCAAGTTCGACTTCACGTCGGCGCCGATGCCCTATTATCCCGACGCCAAGGGCGCGCCGCAGAACTCGATCATCGGCGGCGCCTCGCTGTGGGTGTTCGGCGGCAAGAAGCCCGAAGAATACAAGGGCATCGCCAAGTTCTTCACCTTCCTGTCCGACACCGACCGTCAGGCCAAGCTGCACCAGGAATCCGGCTATCTGCCGATCACCAAGGCGGCCTATGAAAAGACCGTCAAGGACGGCTTCTACGAGAAGAACCCGACGCTGCAGACGCCGCTGAAGGAACTCACCAACAAGGAGCCGACCGAGAACTCGCGCGGGCTGCGGTTCGGAAATCTGGTGCAGATGCGCGACATCTGGGACGAGGAGATGGAAGCGGCGCTGGCCGGCCAGAAAACCGCCCAGCAAGCGCTGGACACGGCGGTCGCACGCGGCAACGCTATGTTGCGGACGTTCGAAAAGACGGCAAAATAACTCCGACCCAAGCTCCCTCTCCGTCCGGAGAGGGAGCGTCTCTTCGCATCACACAGCGTGTTGAATGGAAAAGTCCGTCGTCTTCAACAACAAGCTGCTGCCATATCTGCTGCTGGTGCCGCAGCTCATCATCACATTCGTATTTTTCTACTGGCCGGCGAGCCAGGCGGTTTGGCAATCCTTCCAGCGCGAGGACGCGTTCGGCCTCAATACCGAATTCGTCGGCCTGGAGAATTATCAGTCGCTGTTCGCCCAGCCCGAATACTACAAGTCGATGCTGACGACGGTCGTGTTCTCCTCGCTGGTGGCGGGGCTGTCGCTGTCGATCGCGCTGCTGTTCGCAACGCAAGCCGACAAGAACCTGAAGGCCGCCGGCGCCTACAAGACGCTGATGATCTGGCCCTATGCGGTGGCGCCCGCGGTCGCCGGCGTATTATGGCTATTCATGTTCCATCCTTCCCTCGGCACGTTGGCGCGGCCGCTACGCTGGATGAATTTCGACTGGAATCCGCTGCTGAACGGCAACCACGCCATGGCGCTGGTGGTCATGGCCGCGGTGTGGAAGCAGATCTCCTATAACTTCCTGTTCTTCCTCGCAGGCCTGCAATCGATCCCGAAGAGCGTGCTGGAAGCCGGCGCGATCGACGGCGCTGGTCCGATGCGGCGGTTCTGGACCATCGTTTTCCCGCTGCTGTCGCCGACCACCTTCTTCCTGCTGGTCGTCAACATCGTCTACGTCTTCTTCGATACGTTCGGCATCATCGACGCCGTCACCGGCGGCGGCCCGGCCGGCGCCACCACGACGATGGTCTACAAGGTGTTTGCCGACGGACGGCTCGGCGGCGATCTCGGCGGCTCGGCCGCACAATCGGTGGTGCTGATGGTGATCGTGATCGCGCTGACCGCGGTTCAGTTCAAGTACGTCGAGCGCAAGGTGCAGTACTGATGGTCGAGCACCGCCCGCTCAACGATATCATCGCCTATGCGATCCTGACGTTCGGCGTCTTCATCGTCGCCTTTCCGGTCTATCTGGCGCTGATCGCCTCGACCCACGATGCCGCCACCGTGATCGGCGGCAACATGCCCCTGACGCCGGGCGGCCACACGCTCGACAATTACTACCGCGCCGTGTTCACCGGTGGCTCGCGCACCAGCCGCGAACCGGTCGGCCACATGTTGATGAACTCCTTCATCTCGGCGTTCGGCATTGCCGTCGGCAAGATCTTCATCTCGATCCTGTCGGCCTATGCGGTGGTGTATTTCCGCTTTCCGTTCCGCAAGACCGCGTTCTGGATCATCTTCGTCACGCTGATGCTGCCGGTCGAAGTGCGAATCTATCCGACCTACAAGGTGGTCGCCGACCTGCACATGCTCGATACGTATGCGGGACTGATCATGCCACTGATCGCGTCCGCCACCGGCACGCTGTTGTTTCGGCAGTTTTTCATGACGGTGCCCGAGGAACTGCTGGAAGCGTCCCGCATCGACGGCGCGGGTCCGTTCCGTTTCTTCTGGGATACGCTGTTGCCGCTGTCGGTGACGACGATTGCGGCACTGTTCGTGATCCAGTTCATCTATGGCTGGAACCAGTACCTTTGGCCGCTTTTGATCACCACGCAGGATTCGATGCAGACCATCGTCACCGGTATCAAGAAGATGCTTACGACGACCGACGAACTGGCCGAATGGCAGCTTGCGATGGCGACCGCGATCCTCGCGATGCTGCCGCCGGTCGCCGTCGTCGTGTTCATGCAGCGCCTGTTCGTGCGCGGGCTGGTCGAGACGGAAAAATGAGGAAGCTACTCGCGGTGATCCAGGTAAACCTCCATGGCTAACGTAACGCTGCGCAACGTCCGGAAGACCTATGCCGGGGGTTTTGAGGCTATCAAGGGCATCGACTTCAATGTCGGCGACGGCCAGTTCTGCGTGCTGGTCGGCCCCTCCGGCTGCGGCAAGTCCACGCTGCTGCGCATGGTTGCCGGGCTTGAGACCATCTCCAGCGGCGAGATCGATATCGGCGGGCGCATTGTCAACCAGGTCGAGCCGGCCGATCGCGACATCGCGATGGTGTTCCAGAACTACGCGCTCTATCCGCACATGACCGTCTACAACAACATGGCCTACGGCCTGCGCAACCGCGGCATGAAGGAGCCCGAGATCGATGCCCGCGTGCAGGAGGCCGCGCGCATTCTCGAACTCGGTGCCATGCTCGACCGCAAGCCGCGGCAGTTGTCCGGCGGCCAGCGCCAGCGCGTCGCGATGGGCCGCGCCATCGTGCGGCAGCCAAAGGTATTTCTGTTCGACGAGCCGCTGTCGAACCTCGACGCCAAGCTGCGCATTGCGATGCGGGTCGAGATCCGCAAGCTGCAGCGCCGCCTCAGCACGACCGCGATCTACGTGACCCACGACCAGCTCGAGGCGATGACGCTGGCTGACATTCTCGTCGTCATGAACGGCGGCCAGGTCGAGCAGATCGGCAATCCGCTCGACATCTATCAGAAGCCCGCGACCACCTTCGTGGCTTCCTTCATCGGCGCGCCTCCGATGAATCTGATGCCGTTGCGCTCCGACGAACTCACATCGCAACTGTCCGGCGACAGCCGCCTCGGCGAGGCCGGTATCCTCGGAATCCGGCCCGAGGATTTTGTGATTTCGGACGAGACGATCGCCGGCGGCGTGGCGTTGGGTCTCACCGTCGAGGCGATCGAGCGCGTCGGCGCCGAGACTTTTATTTACGG
>JAIEPP010000466.1 GCA_019748335.1 Xanthobacteraceae bacterium | reverse complement strand
GATATGATGCAGATCAAGATGGCGCAGGGCGCCAAGCCCGGCGAAGGCGGGCAGTTGCCCGGCCACAAGGTCGACGCCGTCATCGCCCGCGTCCGGCATTCGACGCCGGGCGTCGGCCTGATCTCGCCGCCGCCGCATCACGACATCTATTCGATCGAGGATCTGGCGCAGCTGATCTACGATTTGAAGAACGTCAACCCTGACGGTCAGGTCTCGGTCAAGCTCGTCTCCGAAATCGGCGTCGGCACCGTGGCCGCGGGCGTTGCGAAAGCGCGCGCCGACCATGTCACCATCGCAGGCTTCGAGGGCGGCACCGGCGCCTCCCCCCTCACCTCGATCAAGCATGCCGGTTCTCCCTGGGAAATCGGCCTCGCCGAAACCCACCAGACGCTGGTGCGCGAACGGCTGCGCAGCCGCATCGTGGTGCAAGTCGACGGCGGCTTCCGCACCGGACGCGACGTCGTGATCGGCGCGCTGCTCGGTGCCGACGAGTTCGGTTTCGCCACCGCGCCGTTGATCGCGGCCGGCTGCATCATGATGCGCAAGTGCCACCTCAACACCTGCCCGGTCGGGGTCGCGACCCAGGATCCGGTGCTGCGCAAGCGCTTCACCGGCCAGCCCGAGCACGTCATCAACTACTTCTTCTTCGTCGCCGAGGAAGTGCGCGAGATCATGGCCTCGCTCGGCTACCGCACCTTCAACGAGATGGTCGGCCAGACCCAGATGCTCGACCAGTCCACGCTGGTGGCGCACTGGAAGGCCAAGGGGCTCGATTTCTCAAAACTGTTCGTGCGGCAGAAGGAACTGCCCGGCCAGAAGATCTATCACTCGGAAAACCAGAACCATCATCTGGAAGCGGTGCTCGACCGCCGGCTGATCGACAAGGCGCGGGCCGCGATCGACCGCGGCGCTCCGGTGAAGATCGAAGAAGAGATCAACAACACCGACCGCTCCGCCGGCGCGATGCTGTCGGGAACGATCGCAAAAATCTACGGCAATGC
The DNA here is from genome assembly GCA_019748335.1 of Xanthobacteraceae bacterium. Taxonomy (GTDB): domain Bacteria; phylum Pseudomonadota; class Alphaproteobacteria; order Rhizobiales; family Xanthobacteraceae; genus Bradyrhizobium. The sequence goes on along the minus strand of JAIEPP010000466.1, from coordinate 2,322 downwards.
CGGGCTGCCGCATGACACCATTCAGGTCAGCCTGAAGGGTACCGCGGGCCAGGCCTTCGGGGCGTGGCTGGCGCGCGGCGTCACCTTCGAACTCGAAGGCGAAGGCAACGACTATGTCGGCAAGGGCCTCTCCGGCGGTCGCATCATCGTCAAACCGCCGAAGAATTCCGGCATCGTGCCGGAAGATTCCATCATCGTCGGCAACACCGTGATGTATGGCGCGACCGACGGCGAATGCTATTTCCGCGGCATCGCCGGCGAGCGCTTCGCCGTGCGCAACTCCGGCGCGGTCGCGGTCGTCGAAGGCGCCGGCGACCATTGCTGCGAATACATGACCGGCGGCATCGTCGTGGTGCTGGGCAAGACCGGGCGCAACTTCGCGGCCGGCATGTCCGGCGGCATCGCCTATGTGCTGGACGAAGCCGGCGACTTCGCCAAGCTCTGCAACATGGCGATGGTCGAGCTGGAGCCGGTGCTCTCGGAAGAGATGATCAACGAGAACACCTATCACCACACCGGCGACCTCGAAGCGCACGGCCGCGTCGACGTGTTCAAGGACCTGCTCGAATCCGACGTCGAGCGGCTGCATGTCCTGATCACGCGTCACGCCAAGCTGGCCGGCTCGAAGAAAGCCGCCGAGATCCTCGCGAACTGGAAGACGTGGCTGCCGAAATTCCGCAAGGTGATGCCGGTGGAATACCGCCGCGCGCTCCGGGAATTGAAGGCAAAGACCGACGCCGAGCCGAAGATCGCGATCGGGGCTTAAAGCAAGACGTCATCCTGAGGTGCGAGCCGCCTTCGGCTCGCCTCGAAGGATGATCAACGGTAGTGTTTGTGGCTCATCCTTCGAGGCGCGCAAGAGCGCGCTCCTCAGGATGACGAAGAGGCAGAAGTCGCAGGGGCGTCAGGTTCTATGGGCAAGATCACAGGTTTTCTCGAAATCGACCGGCATGACCGCAAGTACGCGCCGGTCGCGGATCGTTTGAAGAACTATCGCGAATTCGTCATTCCGCTGAGCGAGAAGGACACCCGCGACCAGGCCGCGCGCTGCATGAATTGCGGCATCCCGTATTGCCACGGCACCGGTTCGACCCAGCCGGGCACGCCGGGCTGCCCGGTCAACAACCAGATCCCCGATTTCAACGACCTCGTCTATCAGGGCAACTGGGAAGAAGCCTCGCGCAACCTGCACTCGACCAACAATTTCCCGGAATTCACCGGCCGCATCTGCCCGGCGCCGTGCGAAGCCTCGTGCACGCTCAACATCGACGACAACCCGGTCACCATCAAGACCATCGAATGCGCCATCGTCGATCGCGCCTGGGACAATGGCTGGCTGAAGCCGGAGATCGCGCCTGTCAAGACCGGCAAGAAGGTCGCGATCGTGGGCTCCGGGCCTGCGGGTCTTGCCGCCGCACAGCAGCTCGCCCGCGCCGGCCATGACGTCCATGTCTACGAAAAATTCGCCAAGGCCGGCGGATTGCTTCGCTATGGCATTCCCGACTTCAAGATGGAGAAGCAGGTCATCGACCGCCGCGTGGCGCAGATGGAAGCCGAGGGCGTAACGTTCCATTACGGCGTCCATGTCGGCGGTTCGAAGCCGGGCGCGCTCGTTCCGCAGGAACTGCTCAAGCAATACGACGCGGTCGCACTGACCGGCGGCTCGGAAGCCGGCCGCGATCTGCCGATTCCCGGCCGCGACCTCGACGGCATTCACTTCGCCATGGACTTCCTGCCGCAGCAAAACCGCCGCGTCTCGTCCGAGCCGATGAGCGGCGTCAAGGACATCCTCGCCGAGGGCAAGCATGTCGTCGTGATCGGCGGCGGCGATACCGGATCGGACTGCATCGGCACCTCGTTCCGGCAGGGCGCCAAGTCCGTGACCCAGCTCGAAATCATGCCGGCGCCGCCCGAGCATGAGAACAAGGGCCTAACCTGGCCGAACTGGCCCTTGAAGATGCGGACCTCGTCGAGCCAGGCCGAGGGCGCGCGCCGCGAATTCGCGGTGCTGACGCAGAAGTTTTCCGGCGTCGACGGCAAGGTGCAGAAGCTGCATTGCGTCCAGGTCGACGACAAGTTCAAGCCGGTCGCGGGCACCGAATTCGACCTCGACGCGCAGCTGGTGCTGCTCGCCATGGGCTTCGTGCATCCGGTCCACGAGGGCATGCTGAAGATGCTCGGTGTCGACCTCGACCAGCGCGGCAACGTCCGCGCAAATCTGACGGACTACAAGACCTCCCTGCCAAAGGTGTTCACCGCCGGCGACATGCGCCGCGGCCAGTCGCTGGTGGTATGGGCGATCCGCGAAGGGCGTCTGTGCGC
>JAIEPP010000528.1 GCA_019748335.1 Xanthobacteraceae bacterium | reverse complement strand
GCCGCCGGGCTGCACAGGAACACCACCGTGGCGCCGACGTGCTGCATCGAAACGAAGCGGTGGCTGGGCTGGCGCGTGGCGAGATAATCGCCGGTCGCGTCCGCGATGGATTGGCCCTTGTCGCGCGCGATCGCCGCAATACGATTTTCGATCGCCGGCGTCGGCAACGTGCCCGGACCGAGCGCGTTGCAGGTGATGCCCGTCGTCGCCGTCTCCAGCGCCACGGCGCGGGTCATGCCAACGATCGCAGTTTTGGTGGTGACATAGTCGATCCGGTTCTCGACCGCGCGGGTCGAATAGATCGAGGCCATGTTGACGATGCGTCCCCAGTTCCGCACCTTCATGCCCGGCAATGCCAGCCGTGTCAGGTGAAACGGGGCGGACAGGTTGACAGCGAGAGCATTGTCCCAATGCTCCGGCAGAAATGCTTCGGTCGGCGCGAAGTATCGGACCACGGCATTGTTGACGAGAACGTCGATGGCGCCGAGGCGATTGAGCAGCGTAGCCATCATGGCCTCGATCGCCGTCCGCTGGCTCAAGTCCGCGGCCACACTCATGGTTTCGACCCCGAACCGGGACCTGATCCCGTCGGTCGCCGCGCGCGGCTCGGTCAGGTCATGCAGGACGATATTGGCGCCCGCGCCGGCGAGACTCTCGGCGACGGCGAGGCCAAGGCCCGCCGTCGCTCCGGTCACCAGAGCCCATTTGTCCTTTAACATGGGGACGGCGCTGCTCATTTCTTCGCATCGAGCTCCGCAAAGACTTCACGCGCATTGCGGAAGGCGTCGACGCCGGCCGGAACGCCGCAATAGATCGCAACCTGCATGAAGACCTCGCGGATCTCCTCGCGGGTGGCGCCGTTGGTCAGCGCGCCGCGGACATGGGTCTTGAGTTCATGCGGCCGGTTGAGCGCGCAGAGCATGCCGAGGTTGAGGAGGCTGCGGGTCTTGTGGGAGAGGCCGTCGCGGCCCCACACGTAGCCCCAGCAATATTCGGTGGTCAGGTCCTGCATCGGCCGGTTGAAATCGTCGGCAGAAGCCAGTGCCTTGTCGACGAATTCGTTGCCGAGCACGCTTTTGCGGATCTTCAGTCCGCGGTCATAGGTGGCTTGGTCCATGATGTTGTCCGTTGTTGCTGGTTGATGATGCTAGTTTTTCGGCCAGAACGGCTGCGAGAGCGCGAGCTGCGGCGGGAACACCGTGACCGGCACGCCGGCCTGCCACTGCACGATGGTCATGCCGGCACCGATCCGGCGGCCCTTCTCGTCGAACCTGAGATCGCCGAGCGGATAATATTTCGACGGACCGCCGTCCATCGCGCGCAACGCATCGGCCACCGCGACACGGTCGGCCTTGCCAGCCTTTTCAAGCGCATCCTTGATCAGCCACATGTCGCCATAGGTGGAGATGGCGTTCTGCGTCATCCACGGTTCCTTGTAGCGGGCCTTGAGTTCGGCGATCAGCGCTTCATGGCCCTTGGCGCCCCAACTGGCGACGCAGGTCAGCACGCCCTGCAGCAGTTCGGCGCTGACGGTCTGCAGCATGTCCGGCTCCGCGATCGCGATACCGAACGAAATCGTCGGCACCTTGCCCTGACCCATGCCGAACTCGTTCATCTTCTCCAGCAACAGTTTGGCGTCGGAGATCACGGTCGGCAGGAAGAACAGCAGGTCCGGCTTGGCGGAGCGGACCTTCTGCACCAGCGAGGTCGCATCGGCCAGCGGCGGCGTAAAAGTCTCGTCGACGATCAGCTTGAGACCATTGGCCTCCAGCAGGCCTTCGCGCATTGCTTTCGCGGAAGCGACCGATGCGCCGGTATTGTCGGTGATGATGGCGACCGTCTTCGGCTTCTTGCCTGACGCTGATTCCGCGAGGTTGATGATCTGCGGCAGCGCCTGCTTGGCCTGCGATGCCGCAGTGGCCGAGGTCTGGAACACGTATTTGAAGCCACGGTCGGTGATCAGGTCGGAGTAGGAGAGGGTGAGTACGGGCAGATTGGCCCGCTCCGTGACTTCGGTGACGGCGAGCGTGAACGAGCTCAGATAGGCTCCGCTGGCCGCGACCAGATCGGTTTCCTGCGCGACCATGCGCTGGGCTGCGTTCTTAGCCTTCTCGGTGGTGTCGCCGGAGTCGAGCACGACCAGCTTGAGCTTGGCGCCGCCGATCGACTTGATGCCGCCCTGGGCGTTGATGTGATCGATGGCCATTTCGGCGCCTTCGCGCATCACGGCACCGGGGCGCGCATACATGCCCGATATCGGCACCAGCAGTCCGACCTTGATCTCGGCAGCCGCCTGGCCAAAGGCCTGGGTTGCGAGCAGGCTTGCCGACGCGCCGGCCAGCAAAGTCCGGCGCGTGACGGCAGTCTTGATAATGTTAGTCATGACGTAGCCTCCCTGATTTTATGATTTTAGTTGTTATGATTGTAGTCAGGCCTTCTTTGGCCAGAACGGCGAGGCCTGGGCGAGATCGGGCGGGTACACGGTGACCGGCACGCCGTTCTGCCACTGCACGATGACGACGCCGGCGCCGACGCGGCGGCCCTTTTCGTCGAACTTCAACTCGCCGCCGGGATAGTATTTCGCCGGTCCGCCATCCAGGGTGCGGAAGGCATCGGCGACCGCGAGGCGGTCGGCCTTGCCGGCCTTCTCGAGCGCCGCCTTCATCAGCCACATGTCGCCATAGGTCGAGATCACGTTCTGCGTCGCCCACGGTTCCTTGTACTTGGCCTTGAGCTCGGCAATGATGTCCTCGTGACCCTTGCAGCCCCAGTTGGCGACGATGGTCATGATGCCCTGAACCACTTCCGGCGTGACGCTTTGCAGCATGTCCGGCTCGGCAATGGTGATGCTGAAGGACACGGTCGGGATCTTGCCCTGGCCGAGGCCGAACTCGTTGATCTTTTCGAGGCCGAGCTTGGCGTCGGAAACCGCGTTCGGCATGAACAGCAGCAGATCCGGCTTGGCCGAGCGCACCTTCTGGATCAGCGGCGTCGCGTCGGACAGCGGCGGCGTCCAGACTTCCTCGACCACGAGCTGAAGGCCTTCCTGTGCCAGGAGCTTTTCCTTGAGCGCTTTCGCGGTCGCGACCGAGGTCGCGGTGTTGTCCATCAGCATCGCCACGGTCTTCGGTCGCTTGCCGGAGGCCTTTTCAGCGAGCTTCATCAGTTCGGGCAGGCCGAGCTGGGATTGCACGCTGGCGGGTGCTGCGGTCTGGAAGATGAACTTGAAGCCGCGGTCGGTCAGCAAATCCGAATAGGACAGCGTCAGCACCGGCAGTTGCGCGCGTTCCGTGAC
>JAIEPP010000063.1 GCA_019748335.1 Xanthobacteraceae bacterium | reverse complement strand
GAGACGTCGTAGCCCAATCCACGGGAGAAGTTTCTCAACGAGGACCACAGCCACTTCGCGGGAAAGCTAATCTTGCGTGCCATAAGTCGTCTCTCTCATCTGAAGTGGGTTGATTTAATTGAGTGGTGGCCGATACCGATTAACCGTCAAACCGGATCGAAATAGTGCATCTCCAAGAGCAGGCACCCTTGGTCGGATTTGAAAGGACCGTGCGGCGCACGCGGGGGCCGACAGGCGTAGGTGTTAGGCGGAAAGATCCTCCCGCCCTCACCTTTTTCGTCGTTGCCAACGGTCAGGTCGCCGGAGACTAAATAGACCTCTTCCCAATACTCATGGGAGAATGGCGCGGTCGTATAAACACCTGGCGCGAAACGGAGCAGACGTGTGCGGGTTCCGCGCCGGTTTTCCTCGTCCAGTCCACCGGAAAGTATCTTCTGCTCAATCCCAGTTGGATAACCGACCGGGACTTCCCAGCCACTGGTCATATCCAGGGTGTAGAACTCGTCGTGCTTTTTGTTGACCGGCATTTTCCTGTCTCCTGGATTGGATGATTAAGCTGCCTTGTGGGCCGAGGCGACAACGCCGTTCACGTCGTAGGAATCGAGCATGCCCTGAACGAGCTTGTCCGCGCCCGCCCAGTCGTAGGTGCGATAGGAATGGCCCTTGGTGACAAAGGTCGCGCCGGAATAGAACATCTCGTATTGCTGATGGCGCGAACCGAACTCGGATCCGACGGCATCCCACGCGAGCTTGTAAAATTTCACCCTGTCACGCGAATTCGCCTTCGGCGATTGCTGCGTCTTGTCGATCAAGGCGGCAATTTCCGGATTGGCGAAGTCGGCGACCGATGAAGGCAGCATGATCATGCCGCCGCCGGCCAGCTCCCGCAGCGTGTTGACGATGCGCGGATAAAGTTGCTGCGTCAGCACCTGCGCGGCGTAGAGCGTATGCCTGTCAGGGATGAAATAAGCGCCGACCTTTGTGCCTTTGACTTCCATGGCAGCGACCAGCGCACTCACCATACCCGCTTCGGCAGCGAGCTGGCCCAGCATCTCACGTACCTGCGGGAACTGAGTGACACCGTTCATCTCGCCAGTGCGGTGGGCTAAGCCGGTCAGGAACTTGAGCTTGACGTTCAAACGAACCATCGCCTGATAGTTCTGGTAGACGTGGCAAGGAGTCGCGTGAAACTGCTTCTGGCACATTTCGACGTTGCCCTCGATGAAGACGCGATCCCACGGAACTTTCACGTCATCGAAGTAAAGGACCGAGTCGTTTTCGTCGAAACGGCTGGAGAGCGGATTGTCGAACACCGCGTCGGCGGCATCCTCGTAGGACTTGCGCGAGAGCAGCTTCAGGCCCTTCGTATTCATCGGGATAGCGAAGGACATCGCATAGCGTTCTTCACCCGGGCGCATCGGCTGGATGGTCGTGACGAAGACCTCGTCGGCAACAACGCCGCCCGTGGCAAGCATCTTGGCACCGCGGATCGTGATGCCTTCCGCGTCACGATCGACCACGCCGGCGGTCAAGAAAGGATCAGCCTGTTCGCTTGCCTCCTTAGAACGGTCCGCCTGCGGATTGATGATGACGTAAGTGAGATAAAGGTCCTTGTCGCGCGCGTAGCGGTAATAAGCCTCTAGAGCTCCGGCTCGGGCCGGATTATAGGCCTTGAACACGTCGAGGCCCATATAGAGGCCGGAAATGCAGGACGCGACGTGGTCAGGAGCACGACCCAGGAAACCCGCATGCAACGATGCCCAAGCCTCAAGCGCCTTGCGCCGCTCAACGAGCTCCGCATAGGAGGTCGGAAGCTGCCAGATGCGATTCGCACGTCCCGCTCCAGTGTCGAACGTCATCAACTCGCGATTGGCTGGGGCGTTGGCGAAGTCGAAGAGACCCGCCATCGACGTTGCAACGTTGCGGAAGGCATGGTGCGCGGTCACGTCACCAACCGTCTCACCATTTATGTAGATGGTGCGGCCGTCCTTCAGATTCGACAGGTATTCCTTCGCTGAGCGTGTCATGGTTCCTCCCGTTTGAAGTTAATAGTGAATAGGCAGCGGCCATTCCGGCTCACGCTGGGTTTCGTCGATCAGATCGCGATAGCGGCCACGAAAGAAAATCAGAGGAGCAGGCGCGCCGGGGTGAGACGCGTAACGAACAACCCGGACCACGAAAATGACGTGGTCGCCGCCGTCGTAGTTCGCATAAGGTTCGCACTCGAAATGGGCGAGTGCGCCCGCGATCAATGGCGCCTCGGCATGCCCGACGCTGGTCTTGACTTGATCCCACTTATTGCTCAAGGCGCGCGCGAACTGGTTGGAAATGCCTTCCTGTTCGCGGGCCAGCACGTTGACGGCAAAACCTTTGGCGTCGAGCATCGCGGGAAGGCTTCGCGCGTTTCGATCGACGCTGAATAAGACCAGCGGCGGATCGACTGAGACCGAATTGAACGAACTCATCGTCATCCCGACAAGATCTTCTCCCTTGCCGCGCGCGGTCACGATTGCCACGCCGGTTGCGAATTCCCCCAATGCACGCCTGAAACCACGGTCTTGCATGACGCCCGCCAGCAGTTATTGGAATGATCTTATATTTTGTAACTACCTTTCTAGCAAAGCTATCCGGCGATGTAAAGCCTTGAAGATGGGCGATATGCATGCTTTATTGGCGGACCGTAAGAATCGACGAGGATGATGGTGCTGCCGTGCCTGACCCACTTTTGACGGTTTCAAAGCCTGAATTGCTCGATAAAGACGGCGATCGGACGCTGCGCGGGATGTTGTATGATTTCTTTGCGTTCGGGCGCAGCCTGGAGGCCGCAAGGGCCAAGTTCGCGAGTTACGTCGATCTGACCCCGACCCAGTATCTGATCATGATAGCGCTCAAGAACTCGACCCTTGACGAGCCGATGGGCATAAATCAGATCGCTGCCCGACTGCATCTGAGCGGCGCGTTCATTACCAACGAGGTCAACAAGCTCGTTTCCGACGGCCTCCTTGAGAAGAGCATGCATCCGAGCGACGGTCGCCGTGTCCAGCTCACTGTCACCAGTGAGGGTATTCATCGACTGACGCGACTCGCGGCTCTTCAGCGTCCCATCAACGATGCGCTATTCGGGATGCTCACGCGCGACGAATTCCGACTGTTGTCGCAGATGCTCTCCCGCCTCGCGGCCAATGGCGAACATGCCGTGAAGATAGCCGATCACATTGAAGCGACGATCGAACTGAAGCATGATCGGGATGCCGCATTAGCAGCC
>JAIEPP010000606.1 GCA_019748335.1 Xanthobacteraceae bacterium | reverse complement strand
CCGATCGAGGCGCTGTCGCCGTCGCCGGAGACGCCGAGATAGATCAGGTCGCGGTTGGCGAGGTTGGCGCCGGTCAGCACCGACGGCATCCGGCCGTGCACCGAGTTGAAGCCGTGCGAATTGCCGAGAAAGTAGTCCGGCGTCTTCGACGAACAGCCGATGCCGGAAATCTTTGCTACCCGATGCGGCTCGATCGAGAGCTCGTAGCAGGCCTCGATGATCGAGGCGGTGATCGAATCGTGGCCGCAGCCGGCGCACAAGGTCGAGACCTTGCCCTCGTAGTCGCGGTGGGTGTAGCCGAGGTCGTTCTTCGGCAGGCCGGGATGCTGGAACTTCGGTTTTGCGATGTAGGTCATGACACGGCCTTGCGGAGAGGGGTCACTTTCAGGTGGTCCTGGTGATCGCCGATGGAATTGGCGATGAAGCGCGCGGTAATCGGCGTGCCGTCATAATGCACGATCGGCACCAGCCGCACCGGGTCGATGCCGTTCTCGTTGACGATCAGCGAGCGCAGCTGGGCGTCGCGATTCTGTTCGACAACGTAGACGAAATCGTGGTCGGCAATGAAGCTCGCCACGCTGGAGTGGAACGGGAAGGCGCGGATCCGCATGCGGTCGAGCTGGTGTCCGCGCGCTTCCAAAAGCCCGATCGCCTCATCCATCGCCGGCGAAGTCGAGCCGAAATAGATCACGCCGTATTTGGTCGGCTTGGCGGCATTGGCCTGCAACGGCCGCGGCACCATGTCCTGCGCGGTTTCGAACTTGCGTACCAGCCGCTGCATGTTGTCGGCGTAGACGGCGCCTTCTTCCGAATAGCGCGCGTAACGGTCGCGCGAGGTGCCGCGGGTGAAGAACGAGCCCTTGGTCGGGTGAGTGCCGGGATAGGTGCGGTAGGGAATGCCGTCGCCGTCGACGTCGAGGTAGCGGCCGAAGTCGCGGCCGGGCTCGTCGAGCATTTCCGCGGTCATCACCTTGCCGCGGTCGTATTGCCTGGCGTCGTCCCACTTCAGCGGGCGGCACAGCCGGTGGTTCATGCCGATGTCGAGGTCGAGCATCACGAAGATCACGGTCTGCAGCCGTTCGGCGAGATCGAACGACTGTGCCGCGAATTCGAACGCTTCGGCCGGGTCTTCCGGGAACAGCAGCACGTGCTTGGTGTCGCCGTGCGAAGCATAGGCGCAGGCGATGATGTCGCATTGCTGGGTCCGAGTCGGCATGCCGGTCGAGGGGCCGGCGCGCTGAATGTTCATGATCACGGCCGGAATTTCCGCAAAGTACGAAAGGCCGATGAACTCGGTCATCAGCGAGATGCCGGGACCGGAGGTCGCGGTGAAAGCCCGCGCCCCGTTCCAGGAGGCGCCGATCACGATGCCGATCGAGGCCAGTTCGTCCTCGCCCTGCACGATGGCGTATTTCGCCTTGCCGGTCTCGGGGTCGTGCCGCAGCTTCTTGCAGTGGTTGGTGAAGGCTTCCGCCACCGACGAGGACGGCGTGATCGGATACCAGGCACAGACGGTGGCGCCGCCATAGACGGCGCCAAGGGCAGCTGCGCTGTTGCCTTCCATGAAAATGCGGTCGCCGACCTTGTCGGCCTTTTTCACCCGCAGCCCGATCGGGCATTTCAGGTTCTGCAGCGCCCAGTCGCGGCCGAGCGCCAGCGCGTGGACGTTGGAGGACAAAAGCTTTTCCTTGCCCTTGTACTGCTCGCTGAACAACTGCTCGATCAGCTTCGGGTCCATGTCGAGCAGCGCGCAGAGCGCGCCGAGATAGATGATGTTCTTGAACAGCTGGCGCTGGCGCGGATCGGTGTAGGTCGAGTTGGTGATCGCGGTCAGCGGCACGCCGATCACGGTGATATCGGCGCGAAACTTCGACGTCGGCATCGGCTTGGTCGAATCGTAGAACAGGTAGCCGCCGGGCTCGATCGAGGCGACGTCCTTGTCCCAGGTCTGCGGGTTCATCGCCACCATCATGTCGACGCCGCCACGGGCGCCGAGATGGCCGGCTTCGGTCACCCGCACCTCGTACCAGGTCGGAAGTCCCTGGATGTTGGAGGGGAAGATGTTGCGTGGGCTTACCGGCACGCCGTGGCGCAGGATCGAGCGCGCGAACAGTTCGTTGGCGCTGGCCGAACCCGAACCGTTGACGTTGGCGAACCGGACGACGAAGTCGTTTATGCTGCTGATCGGGCTTTGGACGGACATGATGTTCCCGCGTGAGTCATATCGATGAGGTATTTCTGCATGTCCCACGCACCGGTGGGACAACGCTCGGCGCACAGCCCGCAATGCAGGCAGACGTCTTCGTCCTTGACCATGACGCGCCCGGTCTTGAGGTCGCCGGAGACGTAGAGCGCCTGGTCGTGATGCGGCGAGGGCGCCTTGAGCCGCTGCCGCAGATCGTCTTCCTCGCCATTCTCGGTGAAGGAGATGCAATCCATCGGGCAGATATCGACGCAGGCGTCGCATTCGATGCAGGCCGGGGCCGAGAACACCGTCTGGATGTCGCAGTTCAGGCAGCGCTGGGCCTCGCCGAGCGCGAGCTTGACGTCATAGCCGAGCTCGACCTCGGTGCGGATGTCCTTCAGCGCGATCACCTTGTCGCGATGCGGCACCTTGTAGCGATGGTCGACCGAGACGTCGTTGTCGTAGCTCCATTCGTGGATGCCCATCTTCTGCGACGAGATATGCACCTCGGGAAGCGGACGCTCCTTGATGTCCTCGCCGGACAGCATCTTGTGGATCGACAGCGCGGCGTCATGGCCGTGCGCCACCGCCCAGATGATGTTCTTGGGGCCGAACGCCGCATCGCCACCGAAGAACACCTTCGGGTTGGTCGAGGCGAAGGTGGTCTGATCGACCTGCGGCATGTTCCACTTGTCGAATTCGATACCGCAGTCGCGCTCGATCCAGGGGAATGCGTTCTCCTGGCCGACCGCGACCAGCACGTCGTCGCAGGGAATGGTCTGGTCCGGCTCGCCCGAGGGCACCAGGTTGCGGCGGCCCTTGGCGTCGTACTCGGCTTTCACCTTCTGGAAGGTGACGCCGGTGAGCTTGCCGTTGTCATGGGTGAACGCGACCGGCACCATGTAGTTGAGGATCGGAATGTCCTCGTGGAGGGCGTCTTCTTTTTCCCAGGGGCTCGCCTTCATTTCCTCGAAGCCGGAACGAACGACGACCTTGACCTGTTCGCCGCCGAGGCGGCGCGCGGTGCGGCAGCAATCCATCGCGGTGTTGCCGCCGCCGAGCACGATGACGCGC
>JAIEPP010000368.1 GCA_019748335.1 Xanthobacteraceae bacterium | reverse complement strand
TCGATCTCGAAAGCGAGCCGGCCCGATTGCGCGGCGTCGGCGTAGATGACGCGCTGTCCGATCGCCGTGCGCAGCACTGGCGGATCGTGGTCGGCGAGCGTCTCGGCCGTCTCGCGGGCGATCACGGTGCGCGCGCCGCAGCGATTGAGGACGAAGCGAGCGCGAAGCTCCGGCCGATAGATGCGCGCCTCCGACAGGAGCGCCAGCATCTCGGCCGAGGCCCAACCATCGAGCGGCGACGGCTGCACGGGGATCAGCACGAGGTCGGCGGCGAGCAGCGCGGATCGCATCAGCCCGGCGACGCGCGGCGGCCCGTCGATCACCACATGATCGACATCGCGCGCCAGCTCGGGCGCCTCACGGTGGAGCGTGTCGCGCGCCAGGCCGACGACGCCGAACAGGCGCGGCGCGTGCTCGCGGGCGCGTTGCTGCGACCAGTCGAGCGCCGAACCCTGGGGGTCCGCATCGACGAGCGTGACCCGCTTTCCCCTACCGGCCCATTCGCCGGCTAGGTGCAGCGCCAGCGTCGTCTTGCCGACGCCGCCCTTCTGGTTGAGGAAGGCCACGATCATCGGCGGCCTCCCGGGCGTGGACCGAAGGGAAGCTGCGGAGGGCCGGAGGTCCCGTTTCTCGCCGCGCCAGCGTTGGTAAGAGCGGCGCTGCTGGTGCGCCGCTTGCCAGCGGCGCTTAGCGCGTTCGCGGCCTGCCGGACGAGGTTTTCCACCTCTCGCGCGCGCTCTTCAAAGTTAGATTCTCTGTTAGATTCTAAGTTAGCGAGGCGATTTTCGGTTCTGCTGTCGTGGGTTAGGCCGTGTTTCGGTTCCCGTTGGCACGAGGGGCCGGTTCCTGATGGCACGCGCTTTCGGGTTCCCGATGGCACGAAGCCTTTCACAGCTTTTCCACAGGGCGGCGTCCGCTCGAAAGCGAGCAACGTTCGGCCGCCGGCCTCGATCTCGAGGAACAGCGTGTAGCCGGGAAGCGGCTGGCGACGGATGATGTCGCGCAGCTCGAAGGCGAAGCGTTTGTACGGTGACAACGCGCCGGATTTCTGGTGGAGGTGGCGAAAGTCGAATCGCCAGCCATTGCGCTGGCGCCCGCCGTGCTTGCGCACCAGGCGATAGAGCCAGCGATCGAGCCCGCCTGTGAGATCGAAATAGGCCCGGTCGATCGTCAGCACGAGCGCATCGTCGAGAACGGCCTGATAAAACCAGTCCGGGACGATCATCTCGATCCCGTCCGGCTTGCCGTTGCGGTTGGTGCGCTCCTTCCACTCGTTGATCCACGAGAAGCGATGACGCCGGCCCTCGGCGGATTGGCGGATCGAGGTGCAGACCGTCGTGGATTGCAGACGATCGAGCGCGGCCTTCAAGCGCTGATAGTCGCGTAAGGACGTGCCGCGGCCGATGAATTTGAGAATTTCATAGGGCGTGGCGACCATCAGGCGCGACGTGCGCAGGCCGGCGTCACGCGCCTCGACGATCTGGCTCGCCGCCCAGATCAGGATGTCGGCGTCCCAAATGGTCGCCATGCCGTGATCGGGCACGGCCTCGACGCGGATCGACACATTGCCGGCGGCGAAGTCGATCGGCGCGACGCGGTGCGATTTGGAGAGGGAGAAAAACGGATAGGCCATGAGATCCTGTGCGTCTCGTGCTGCGAACTCGCCGGGGAGCGCACGGAACAGATCGAGCTGCCCGCGCTCCGAGAGGGACTGGTGTCGCGCCGCCATTCGGGAATCCGGGGGCGATCAGCGCGCGTATCGTCCGGCATGTGCCGGCGGCGCAGGCGTATGGCGCTTGGCCGGAAGCACGCTGCCGCGCGGATCGGAGGTGGAGGTGACGGCGCCGCGCTCGGCCCAGGCCTCAAGATCGTCGACCGCATAAACGACGCGACCGCCGAGCTTGCGATAGGCCGGACCCGTTCCGTAAGTCCGATGCTTTTCGAGGGTGCGGGCCGATAGGCTGAGGAATTCGGCGGCTTCCTTGGTGCGCAGGTAGCGCGGCGGGAGAACGGCGAGATCAGGTCGCATGGGAGGGCCTCCGTGGGTTCGTTGGGGCCGCCGGGAAGCGGCGGGTAACGAAGGCCACGTTGGCGAAGCAGGGCCGGCGAGATGCAGGGCGAATTCAGGGGGGCCTAAATTCGCCCACCAAGAGTCGGATGGAGATCGGCTAAAGTTGCCGCCGATGACGAAGCAACGTGCGATACCCACCCACCATCATCGCGCGGGCATCTCGAAGCAGGGCTTTGGTGGCGTGGCGGGCGGAAGATGCCTGCCAGTCGTCGCGACCGAGAGCGCCGATCCGAAATATGACCTGCGCAATTTCTTGCTGGGTCGCGCCCGCGCGATGACCGTCGAAGGCCTGCAGCATCCGGCACAGCCGAGCACGTTGCTGCCGTGTCAGTCGGGTGTCGGGCGGTATGGCGCGGCCATGGAGGGCGGAGAGCAAGCGGGCGACCGATTGGAGCCGGTCGAAGCCTTCCAGGCCGAGCGGGATGAAGGCGCCAAGAGATTTGGCGGGTCGTGTCTCGGACGGATGAACAAGCGCTACGCGCTGACCGTTTCCGAGATCGAGAACCAGATGGGTCTCGCTGCCGACATCGACGCTTACGGCGGCGTCGATCGTCGGTTGGGGATCAGCGCTTGCGGACGGAATATCCGGAGGTGGGCCAAGAACGATGGCGCTTGTGTCTTCCTGGGGAAGCCAGATCACCTGCGCTTCGGGAGGTGCCTGCATCGGGTCTACGGGGAAATCGCAACCCCCACCGCTGCCCGATCCCGTCGGTCAGCGTGCGCAGATCACTTTCGCTGTCGCCGAGCGCTTGAAAATCCCTGTCGTAGGTTTCGTTGCGGCGCAGCCATTCCCACGCGACGTCGGACGCGGTCATGTCGGCGACGTGCGCATAGCGTTCCGATGAACGCCAGCCGGAAGCATCTGGTGTCATCGCGATCCTCCCTAGTCTTTGAATTTGTGGGAGAGTCAGGATTCCCGGCTGGGTTGTTCAGTGGAAGTCAGAGGGCCGGCAAAGGGTGGTGCCGAAACGGCATCGCGGCGATCACTGTGCGGAGCGGACCAAGTCTCGATAGCCGTGCTCGGTCATCCACTGCGCGCGGGCGAGATGCGTGTCATGGACCTGGCGGCACCGCTGCGGCTCACGTGCCGTATCGAGGCCAAAGAGAATCTGGACGGCTTCGCGCCAATCAGCTCCGTCGCGCGAGGAATCGAGCAGGCGCAGATAGAGAACCATATGCTCGC
>JAIEPP010000185.1 GCA_019748335.1 Xanthobacteraceae bacterium | reverse complement strand
GGCACGCGGCCGAAGAAGGCCTTGCGCGCCAGCCAGATCATCACGTTGGAATCCTTGCCCAGCGACCACAGCAGCGCCAGCTTCTTTAGCCGCGCGAAGGCTTCGCGCAGAATGTAGATGCTCTGCGCCTCGAGTTCGTCGAGGTGGTCCATCGAGGGCGGTGGCAGCCGCCCTGCGGCCAGAATTTGCGGCACGGAAGATGCCTGCTGGAGGGCCGGGCCGCGCAACCGGTCTGAAGCGGATTCATTGTTGAGAAGATGCATCTCTGAGCCTTGGCCGTGGGAGGCTAAAATTCTATAGTTGCACCGCAATAGAGAAGAAATAATTTTCTCTTTGCGGCCATTGATCGAGACATATATAGAAAATAATTCCAGTCAACCCCGGAAGTGGGGGAAGCGAGTGTCGCATGCGATTCCTGCCCGTGTTCCTCGATCTGCAAAGCGGCGTGGTGTTGCTGGTCGGCGCCGGCGATCTGGTGCGCGCGAAATTGCGCCTGCTGACCTCGGCGGGCGCACGGGTTCGCTGGTTCGCGACCGACGGCAATCATGATCTCGGTGGCCTGGAAGATGACGACGCGGCGCGCGTCGAAGCGGTCCGGGGCGATCCGCTGGCAGCCGACCTCTCGAATGTGATCGCGGTGCTCTGCGCCGGGGCCGGCGACATCGGGGTTGCGATGTCGGTGCGGGCGAAGGCGGTCGGCCTGCCCGTCAACGTGATGGACGATCTCGCGCATTCGACCTTCATCTTCCCCGCCATCGTCGATCGCGGCGACGTCGTCGTCGCCGTCGGGACCGGCGGAGCCTCACCGGTGGTCGCTCGCCGGGTCCGCGAGCGTATCGAAGCGGTGTTGCCGGCGCGCATTGGCGATCTCGCCAGCTTCATCGGCGGCTTTCGCAAATCGATGCACGCGCGCATCCCGGAATTCGCGCTGCGCCGCCGGTTCTGGGAACGCGTGATCGACGGCCCGATCGGCGGGCTGGTTCTGGCCGGGCGTCAGGCCGAGGCAGAAATCGCACTCAAGGACATCGCCAATCCTTCCGCCTTCGCCGGCGCCAACGAACAGGGCAAGGCCGAGGGCTGGGTGACGCTGGTCGGCGCCGGGCCGGGCGATCCGGATCTGCTGACTATCAAGGGGCTACGCGCGCTGCAGGACGCCGACGTCGTGTTCTACGACGAACTGGTGTCGCCGGAAGTTCTCGATCGCATCCGCCGCGATGCGTCGCGCGTTCCGGTCGGCCGCCGCGTCGGCAAGCCCGGCATCGGCCAGGACAACATCAACCAATTGCTGATCGACGCCGCAAAATCCGGCCAGCGCGTCGTGCGGTTGAAGGGCGGCGATCCCTTCATCTTCGGCCGCGGCGGCGAGGAAATCGAGGCCTTGCGCGACGCCGGCATTGCCTATTCGGTGGTGCCGGGCATTACCGCTGGCCTTGGCGCTGCCGCGCAATTCGAGGCGCCGCTGACCTACCGCCAAGAGGCGCTGCGCATCACCTTCCTCACCGCCCACAAGGCCGAGGATGCCGGCAAGGTGGACTGGTCGGTGCTGACGGACAGCAAGATGACCATCGTGGTCTACATGGGCATGACGGCGGCGCCGTCGGTTCGCGAAGGCCTGCTGGCGGCGGGCCGCTCGGCGCACACGCCGGTCGGCGTGTTCGCGCGGGTGACGCGGCCGGATGCGCAGGCCGCGGTCGGCACGCTCGAGCAGCTTCCCGATCTGGTCAAACAAATCAGCGGCGGTCCCGCCGTCCTCATCATCGGCGATGTGGTCGCGCATTCCGCGCCGTGGCGCCAATCCAACCTTGGCGAACAAGTCTATCTCAACGAAGTGATCTCCAACCTGCTGGAAGCTGCCGAATGACCTCCCCACTTGAACAGAAGAAAATAAAATTATCGGGCCCGTCGATGGTGACGGCCAACCGAACCTGGGATGGCGCAGTGATCTACCGTACCGCGCAGCAGGGCTGGTCGACGGATATCTCGGATGCTGCTGTCGTCCGTACCTCCGATGACGCCCGGGCGCTGCTCGCCGAATCCGTTGCCGATGACGTTGGCGCCATCGGTGCCTATATCGCGCCGGTCGCTGTCAACGACACCGGCAAGGTCGCGCCCGGCAATCTTCGCGAGCAGATCCGTTCGGAAGGCCTGACCATCGATCTTACGGTCCCGGCATAAGGCTGATCCATCATGTACGCATATGACGAACTCGACCGCACGCTGATCAACGAACGCGTATCCGAATTCCGCGACCAGGTGAAGCGCCGGCTCTCCGGAGAACTCACCGAGGACGAATTCAAGATGCTGCGCTTGCAGAACGGCGTCTATCTGCAGCTTCACGCCTACATGTTCCGCGTCGCCATTCCCTACGGCACGCTGTCGTCGAAGCAGTTGCACGCGCTGGCGCATGTTGCGCGTCGCTTCGACCGCGGCTACGGCCATTTTACCACGCGGCAGAACATCCAATACAACTGGATCAAGCTCGCCGAATTGCCGGACGCGCTGGAATATCTTGCAGGCGTCGGCATCCACGCCATGCAGACCTCGGGCAACAACACCCGCAACGTCACCTCGGACCAGTGGGCCGGCGTCGCACCTGGCGAGGTCGAAGATCCCCGCATCTGGTCGGAAATATTGCGGCAATACACCACGCTGCATCCGGAATTCTCGTTCCTGCCGCGCAAGTTCAAGTTTGCGATCACCGCTTCCGACCATGACCGCGCGGCGATCAAGGTCCATGACATCGGGCTGCGGCTGCACAAGAACGCCGACGGCGAGACCGGATTCGAGGTGCTGGTCGGCGGCGGCCTCGGCCGCACACCGTTCATCGGCAAGACCATCAAGCCGTTCGTCCACGGCTACGATCTCCTGAGCTACGTCGAAGCGATCCTGCGCGTCTACAACCAGTACGGCCGCCGCGACAACATCTACAAGGCGCGCATCAAGATCCTGGTGCACGAACTCGGCATCGAAAAGTTCGCCAAGGAAGTCGATGACGAGTGGAAGCAGATGAACGACGGCGCGCTGACGCTGGACAGCGCCGTCATCGAGGAAATCCGTTCGCGCTTCACCTATCCGGCCTACGAAAAGCTGCCGCATATGCCGGACCAGCTGAAGCAGGCGGCGCACGATCCGAAATTCGAAGCATGGCGCAAGAACTCGGTGTTCCCGCACAAGGTGCAGGGCTATTCGATCGTGACGCTGTCGCTGAAGCCGGTGGGCGGACCGCCCGGCGATGCCACCGCCGATCAGATGG
>JAIEPP010000394.1 GCA_019748335.1 Xanthobacteraceae bacterium | reverse complement strand
GACAAGGCTTGCCAGTTGTCCCTGTTCCAGCAGCACCGACATCAACATGACCTGCGGCACCGTGAACAGCGACGACCACCCCATCAGCATCAAGGGATCGAAAGGGCCGTAGCGTTTGGTCAGGATGTTGGACACCGCGAAAGCGAAGGCTGCTCCAACCACGAGCAGCAGCGGAAGCGTGTTGGCCGACAGGCCAGGCCCGGCCGCCAACACGACCACGCCAACGAAGGCCAGCAGCACGCCGGCAGCCGTGGTGAGAGACGGTCGCTCCGCGAGCAGGGGCCAGGCCAACAGGACGGTGAAGGGCGTGGCGAGCTGATAGGCGACGGCCGACATGCTGCCCGAGCCGAGCCCAAGGCCGACATAGAACAGCCCGAAGTTCAGTCCACCGAGGAAAACCGAAATAGCCGCGACAGGGCCGAACTGTTGACGTGTGGGCCTTTTGACGAACGGAACAAGCAGCAGCGCAATGGCCAGGAAGCGCAGCGCGAGGAAGAAGAGAGGCGGAAACTCCGTTACGCCCACTTTAATGGCCACGAACTGATAGCCCCAGAGCAAGGGGACGGCCACCGCACAGACGATCTGGATCGCAGACATGGCATCCCTTCTTTCAAGACCAATTGGTCCAGATATTCTGACGGCAGAGGTGCGCAAGGGGGACCTAATATGGGCTATTCAGCTGATGAAGCGGTCGAGAAGCGCGTCAACGGTGGCTTGCGATGTGATCCGTGCCGGTGCCGTTTTGCCGACCACCCGCAGCCCCTCGACGAAACAGACGAGAATTCGGGCGGCACTTGAAGGCTCGACGCCATCGGCCAGCTTGCCCGCCGCCTTCGCGCGGGCAAGCGCATCAGCCACCCTGGCCTCCATGGCTTTGAAAAAGCTCGCGACGCGACAGCCAACTTCGGCATCCTGGCCAGCCAGTTCCATGGCTGTAGCCACCAGCAGGCATCCGCGCCGACCCTTGGCACCGGTCGTGCGGTCAACGTAGCCGGCAAGGTAGGCCCGCAGACCGTCGATCGGCTCTCGGCGGGGGGCAAGTTCGATATCCATCCGTGTCAGGGCATCGGCAATGTAGCGATCGAGTGCGCGCAGGAAGAGCGAGTGCTTGTCACCGAAAGCGGCGTAAAGGCTGCCACGCGAGAGCTTCGTCGCACGAAGAAGGTCCGGGAGCGCCGTGGCGTGATAGCCGCGCGACCAGAATACGCCCATCGCGCGTTCGACAGCGGCTTCCACGTCAAAACTTCGGGGGCGGCCACGGGGCAGCGGTGCTGGGTTCTGGCGCATCGCCAATATATAGACCGATTGGTCTTTAAATCGCAAGTCCCCGCTTCGGGAAAAGCCGGGCTAGTTGCCGAGCTTGATGCCGGCGTCCTTGATCACCTTGGCCCATTCGGGCGTTTCTTTCCTGATGATCGCGGCAAATTCGGCCGGCGTGTTGCCGACCGGCTCCAGGCCGAGTTCGCCGAACTTCTTGCGTACCTCCGGCATCGCCAGCGTCTTGACGGTCTCGCCGTGCAATTTGTCCAGAACGTCCCTTGGCATACCGGCCGGCGCCAGCAGGCCGAACCACGGCACGGCCTCGAAGCCGGGAAAGCCGGACTCCGCCATGGTCGGCAGGTCGGGCGCCAGCGCCGAGCGCTTGATCGAGGTAATAGCCAGAGCGCGCAATTTCCCTTCCCGCGCCAACGGCAGCACGTTGACGATGTTGGCGAACGACATCGATATCCGGTTGGCGAGCAGGTCCGGCATCAACGCCGTGGTGCCGCGATAGGGCACGGCTGCAACCTCGACATGCGCCATGTATTTGAACAATTCCGCGCCGAGATGCTGCGACGTGCCGACGCCGGCATGGCCATAGGAAAGCTTGCCGGGCTGCGCCTTGGCGAGCGCCACCAGTTCCGCCACGGTCTTGACCGGTTGCTCGGGCGGAACGGCGAGCACGTTGGCCGCGATGAACACCTGCGAGATCGGTGCGAAATCCCGCAAGGGATCGAATGGCAGCGTTTCATACAGGCTCGGATTGATCACCAGCGACGAGTTGCCGCCCATCAGCAGCAGGTAGCCGTCGGCGGCCGCCTTGGCGACGCGATCGGTGGCGATGTTACTGCCGGCGCCGGGAATGTTCTCGACCACGAATGGCGTACCCCAGACTTCCGAAAACCGGTCGGCAAGAATGCGCGCCGCAAGGTCGGGAGCCGTGCCGGGTGTGAAGCCAACCAGGATCTTCACCGGCCGGTCGGGATAGCCGGATTGCGCCGATGCCGCCGGCGCCGCTGATAGCACCAGCAGCGCGGCAAACAGGTTCGCGGCGAACTTCATCGTTCCCTCCATGGTCCCGTTTGCCGGTTTGCCCGGTCTTTGCCGTCGGACTTGAGGCAAGTTTGGCACCGACATTCAGCGCCTGCAAGGCGGCGCAAGCTTTGACTTCTTGACGCAGATCAAAGGGGTCTGAAATCCGCCCTGCAAACTACCTAGCCATGAAAATTACGGGACCAACCACCGTTCCTCACCGTCATTGGATGACGTGGGAGTGGTTATGGAAATCCACCATCTCCGGACTTAGCGGCAGTACCGCTTCGACCGCGCTGATGTACTTGAAGGCCAAGGCTGGAATTTTGCCGTCATTCCAACCGTACGAGAACTTCCAGATCGCGGCAGCATATTTGATCGGGCATGCAGTCCATCCGAAAGTTCTTTGGCTGATATCGTTCTTCAACGGTTCGACTGCGGTCGGCCTCGTCTTTGGCTATCTGTATCGATATCTGCCCGGAGACAGTGGCGTCTCAAAGGGCATGATATTCGGCCTATGCGGCTGGCTCGTCATGAATCTTCTGGCATTTCCGCTGGTCGGTCTCGGCCCATTTGCAACCGCAATCGGACTAGGCTTTCAGCCAGCGGCTTTTTCGCTGGCGATGCTCTCAACCTATAGCGTTGTCATGGGATTGATTTACGGCGTGCTGGGGCGGTCCGGGAAGTCGAGGTGATAGCGCCCAAGCGGTTATCACCTCGAGGAAGCGGTGGACCGCCCATAGCGGGCCATGGCATCACGCGAATTTCGGCTGCGCCTCTGCCTGCGCCATCAGTCTGGCGCGCTCGGTGTTGGGCCAGAGCAGCAAGAGGCCGAGCAATCCCGACACCACCATGACAACGGCATTGATGGTGAAGCCGGTCATGTAGCCGTCGAGCGGAGTTGCTGCGTGCTGGATCACGGCGCCCATCACCGACGGGGCAATGAT
>JAIEPP010000666.1 GCA_019748335.1 Xanthobacteraceae bacterium | reverse complement strand
CCAGCTACCGCGACCGTCCCAATGGTCAGGACTTCGAACAGGCTTCGCCAGCCAATCCAATTCAGCAACCAATCGGTCGGCGTCGTCGCCGTGACGGCTCCCAGAGATCCCAACATGATCATCCAGCCGTTCATGAGCGCGACGCGTTCTTTCGGAAACCAGGTGACGACGGCCTTGAGCCCGGCCATCAACGAGCCGGCAACGCCTAACCCAATCATGGCGCGCGCCACAACAAGCTCGGGGAAGCTTGATGCGGTACCGAACAGCGTGGCGCCGCCGGCGGCGATGACCAGCAGCACGCCCTGGACTCGACGCGGCCCAAAGCGGTCCAAAAATACCCCTATTGGAATCTGGGCCAGCCCAAAGACAAGGAAATAGACCGACGCGAGCAGCCCGACCTCTGCGGCGTCAATCCCGAAGTCGGAGGCCAATGCCGGCGATATCGCGGCATTAATGGTTCGAAATAGGTAGGCAAGATAGTAACCAGCGGCGAAGGGCAGGAAAACAGAGAGGACCAGGCGCCATTTTGAAGGCGAGGACTTCTGCGAGATCTCCGAGTTCCTCGTCGACTCTGAATCGGAATCAATAGGCCTCGGCTGCGGGGTCGGTTTTCCATGTCTAGCGGCATCAAGCCGGCCGGCCGAGCGCGCTTGGACGTTGGCGAAAGTAAATGTTGCCGCCGCCCTCCCCGGCGGCAGCGAACGATGCGGGCTTGATATCAACCCCGTCCGTAGCAGGTCCTTGATCTCTGTGTTCCTGCTTTGGGCGGCGCGATCTCTCGTTGGCTTCGCAGTCGCTGGAATCGAGGCGGTCGATCGTCTCCTGCATCAAGGGCCGTCCCTGCCGAACGCGCCGGTCGACCTGCTCGGCCAGAACCTTGAATCGCTCGTCGCCGAGGCGAGCGGCTTCCTGCTGCCGCGCTTGCGGCAGCGGTGGCATGACCGAAAGGTGATACCGGGCGTGCAGCGCGACGGTTTCGGCCATGATCTGCGTGTTTCGCTCAAGGCGGTCGAGCTTATCGTCCATGTCGTCAAACCGGTCCCTCACGGTATCTTCAATCGAGGGGGCTACGCTCAAAAAGCGTTCAAGAGCGGCTTCGACGACCATGCTCTTGCCGACACCAGGACGTTCAGTTGCAGCGGCAAATCGATTGTAGAGTTCCTCGGTAAGCCTGATCGTCACCTTGCGGCTTCGTTTAGGCCTTCGCGTCGAAACCCGCGAAGCGTCCACTTCTGCGTGGCTAGCCTGCATATCGACTTCGCTCTGGATCTGCATGACCATCTCCCATTCGCCAAGGACACACTGATCGTTTGCGCCGTGCATTCCGGCACGAGATCAGGCGATCAATCCTGAACGAAACAAGAAAAGAACCTCATCGGCGTTGCTTTCAAGCGAACGAAGATGTCGATCGTAGTCTGGCGCAGCAAAAGAAAGGAATGGCGAGGTCAATCAAGCCGAACCAGGCTCGCTCGATTGCTTACCCTGCGGCTCGGCATCCACGGATATTTCTTGTGCCAGGCTCTGGCCCTTGGCCAGCCTTCGTGCCAACGCTTCGACAAACCGTTCGTAACGTTCGCGTCCCTTGGCTTGCGCAGCAGGAAGTGCTGCCTCAGGTACAGGCGAGGTTGCAGTCAGCCAGAACCGCACGAACAGAGCGATCGCTTCATTGGAGATCGTGACATGACGTTCGAGCCGCTCGACCTGTCGCGTCAACCGGTCCAGCCGTTTTCCAAGAGCGGCTTCCATTCTCTCGGAATTGTCCGGCGACAGAAACGAGGCCAGTGCCGTCTCGACGACAAACGCCTGGTGCACACGCTTTCGACCGGCATAGTCGGCGAGTTGTCTGGCAAGCTCGGGCGGCAAACGAAATGTGTGTTTGGTCCTCATCCTCATCTCTCAGCTCATAGGCCGAGGCCATCGCCAGGATCCATCGCAGCCTGGCGGGCGATATCCGCCCCCTGCTTTCTTAAGGTGCTTGCGCGCTGGACCTCGTCATCCGCCTCTTCGTCAGCAAAATCGAATTCGGCCTTCACTGGGCCAGGTTCTGGTGCGACTTCCTCATGTTGGGGAAGCTCCGGCTCCCGTCGAAGTCCGCCGTTGGCTGGATCATTGCTGGTTTCGGCAGTCCGGGGCTGAACTATTGGTTTAGCTTCAGCGATATCTACGATAGCCCGGTGCAGGCCGCTCCAGTCATCATTGCGCGTCTCGCGAGGCCCTAGCTCTCCATCAAGCTTCACGGGAGGAATGATGCGCTCACGGAAACGCTCGTCTTCGAAATAGCGCGCTTTCCTGGCGCGGATCGGCGAGCATCCGGAAACCAGGATCAGTTCGTCGTCGGGCGGCAATTGCATGACCTCGCCCGGCGTCAGCAAGGGACGCGCGGTTTCTTGCCTTGATACCATGAGGTGTCCCAGCCATGGACTGAGCCGATGACCGGCATAGTTCTTCATGGCACGCAGCTCGGTGGCCATTCCCAGCGCATCCGAGATGCGCCGTGCGGTCCGCTCGTCGTTGCTGGCGAAGCAAACGCGGACGTGGCAATTGTCGAGGATGGAGTTGTTCGGACCGTAGGCCTTTTCGATCTGGTTCAGCGACTGGGCAATCAGGAAGCTTTTCAGCCCATAACCCGCCATGAACGCCAACGCCGATTCGAAAAAGTCGAGCCTGCCCAGAGCAGGAAACTCGTCGAGCATCAGCAGCAGCCGATGCCGACGCCTTTGAGCATCCAGATCCTCCGTCAAACGCCGGCCGATTTGATTGAGGATCAGGCGTATCAGCGGCTTGGTCCGGCTGATGTCGGACGGCGGCACGACCAGATACAACGAGGCCGGTCGCCTGGCTTCGACAAGATCGCTGATTCGCCAATCACTCCATCGCGTCACCTGCGCTATAACGGGGTCGCGATAGAGACCGAGGAACGACATTGCCGTCGAAAGGACGCCAGATCGTTCGTTCTCACTCTTGTTCAGGAGCTCGCGTGCGGCTGAGGCAATGACAGGATGTGGACTGGATCCGCCAAGATGCGCTGTCGTCATCATGGCATTTAATGTCACTTCGATTGGCCGCCGCGGATCGGACAAGAAATTGGCCACCCCAGCAAGTGTCTTGTCCTCCTCCGCGTAAAGCACATGGAGGATGGCGCCTACCAGCAGCGAATGGCTTGTCTTCTCCCAGTGATTGCGCTTCTCCAACGCTCCTTCGGGATCCACGAGCACATCCGCGATGTTCTGGACATC
>JAIEPP010000555.1 GCA_019748335.1 Xanthobacteraceae bacterium | reverse complement strand
CGCCGGCAGTCATAGGCCAGCGACACCAGCGACGGCAGCGTATGCAGGTTGCCGAGCTCGGCGCCGAAACTACTCTCCAGCCCCCAGAACGCGGCGATCACCGCCGGGGGCACGCCAAATTCCTTTTCGGCGCGGTTGAACGCGGCGGCGTGAATCCGGATCCGCGCCTGCGCATTTTTGGCGGCACCGTCGGACGCGCGGTTGCGCGCGAATTCGGTGAATACCTGGCCGAACACGCGCTGGCCGCGGTCGCGGTTGACGATGCTCTGGTCGTAGACGAGGTAGGGCGCGGCCTCGGCGAGCGCGCGCTGCGACACCCCGGCCGCGACGGCCTGCGCTTTCAGGTCGGCAAGGAAGCGGTCGAAATTCATGCCGTTGTGACAGGAGGCCGCACGGGGCGATGGCGCAGCGGCGGGAGGCTGGCCCGGGACTGTCGCAGTGGGCGGCCTCGGTGCGGCTATCGGCCGGGCCGGCGCGGGCCGGACGAGGGCTGGAGCCGGTTGGGCCGATGCGAGGGACGAAAGGGCTAGTGACGCCGCGATGACAGCGAGAAATCTGGAAAAAGGCATCAATGTACCCGGCGTAAAGGAAACGACGAGCAACAGTAGAATCCGTAGGGCGGATTAGCGAAGCGTAATCCGCCGATATGCCCATTTATCCGGCGACAAGATGGTGGGTTACGGCTTCGCCTAACCCACCCTACGAGACGACTCGGAGCAATATCCCCGCGCAAGCCCCGCCGCGCGCATAGGAGACCGCCGCCTGAACCCGATCTGACAGGCTGTTCCAACCGGCCCCCGCCGTGTAGGCTATTGTCCGCAGGCCGAAAAAAGGCCGCCGCCCATATGGGGCGCACAAGGGAGATGCGGGGACGTATGACGGAACTCCGATATTTGGCGCCGAAGACGCTTGATGAAGCGATTGGCGCGTTTGCGGCCGCAGGCAGCGCCGCGCGCATCCTGGCTGGCGGGACCGATTTGCTGGTGCAGATGCGCTCCGGCACGGTGAAGCCCGGCCTGATCGTCGACATCAAGAAAATCGCCGAGATGACGGCCATCGAACAAACCAAGGATGGCGGCTTCCGCATTGGCGCCGCCGCGTCCGGCATGGCGCTGGCCGAGCACAAGAGTTTCGGCAAGGTCTGGCCCGGCGTGCTGGAGGCGATCAACCTGATCGGCTCGAAGCAGGTGCAGGGGCGGGCGTCCGCCGGCGGCAATCTCTGCAACGGTTCGCCGGCCGGCGACAGCGTGCCCGCGATGGTCGCGGCCGGTGCCGTCGTCACCGTGCAGGGCCCGAACGGCCGCCGCGAGATCAAGGTGGAGGACGTACCGGCCGGTCCCGGCCGCACCAACCTGAAGTCCGGCGAAATCCTGATCGGTTTTGCCTTGCCGCCGCGCGCGGCCGGGTCGAGCGATGCTTACTTGCGCATGATCCCGCGTACCGAAATGGATATCGCGGTCGTCGGCGTCGGCGTCAGCCTGACCATGAAGGACGGCATCTGCACCGCCGCCCGCGTCGGCCTCGGCGCGGTCGCGCCGACCGTGCTGCTGGTGGAAGACGCCGCCAGGGCATTGATCGGCAGCAAGCTCGACGATGCTGCGCTGGCGAAAGCAGCCAGCGCCTGTTCCGCCGCCTGCCGTCCGATCGACGACAAGCGCGGCACCATCGTCTACCGCACTAAGGTGGCCGGCGTGCTGTTGAAGCGCACGACCCTGATCGCCGCCCAGCGCGCCCAGAAAAACTGAATTCGGGAAATCATTTTCATGGCCAAAGTTCACGTCACCACGTCCATCAACGGCGAGCCGATGGAATATCTGTGCGAACCGTCCGACACCATGCTCGACGCGCTGCGCGGGCCGCTGGGCCTGACCGGCTCGAAGGAAGGCTGCGCGTCCGGCGATTGCGGCGCCTGCTCGATCACGCTCGACGACCGGCTGGTCTGTTCCTGCCTGATGCTGGCGGTCGAGGCCGAAGGCCACGAGATCAGGACCATCGAAGGCATGGCGCATGGCGACAAACTGCATCCGCTGCAGCAGAAGTTTCTGGAGTCGGCCGCCCTTCAGTGCGGGATCTGCACCTCGGGCATGCTGATCGCGTCCGACGCGCTGCTGCGGAAAAATCCCAATCCGAGCGAAGAAGAGATTCGTTTCTGGCTCGCCGGCAATCTCTGCCGGTGCACCGGCTATGACAAGATCGTTCGCGCGGTGATGGAAACCGCCGCTGAAATGCAGGAGGCTGCACAATGATGAACGTCGTCACCAACAACAAGTGGATCGGCCAGCGGACCATCAGGCCTGATGGCGTCGACAAGGTCACGGGCCGCGCGGCGTTCGCCGCCGACACCACCATGCCCGGTATGATCTGGGGCAAGGTGCTGCGCAGTCCGCATCCGCATGCGCGCATCAAGTCGATCGACACGTCCAAGGCGGAAGCGCTGCCGGGCGTCAAAGCCGTCGTCACCGCCAAGGACATCGTCGATTTCCCGCTCGACAAGTCGGTGATGCTCGGCATTCAGGACATGCGCTGGATGTGCCGCAACGTGATGGCGCGCGATAAGGCGCTGTTTCCCGGCCACCCGATCGCCGCCGTTGCCGCCACCACCGAAGCTATCGCCGCGCACGCCTGCGAGTTGATCGAGGTCGATTACGAGGTGCTGCCGTGGGCGATCGAGATCGACGATGCGCTGAAGCCCGATGCGCCGATCCTGCATGACTTCATCAAGTTCGAAGGCAAGCCGTCCAACATTGCCGGCAAGCTCGAAGTCAAGAAGGGCGACATCGCCAAGGGCTTCGAGGAAGCCGAAGTCGTGGTCGAGCGCTCCTTCACCACGCGGCCGGTGCACCAGGGCTATATCGAGCCGCATGCCTGCCTGATCTCGGTTGCCGCCGACAACAAGACCACGATCTGGAGTTCGAGCCAGGGCCAGTTCATGGTCCGCGCGATGACGTCGTATCTCACCGGCATCACCCAGAGCGACATCCGCGCCATCCCGGCCGAAATCGGCGGCGGCTTTGGCGGCAAGACCATCGTCTACCTCGAACCGCTGGCGACCATGCTGGCGAAGAAATCCGGCCGTCCGGTCAAGATGGTGATGACCCGCGAGGAAGTGATGCGGGCGACCGGCCCGACGTCGGGCTCCAAGAGCACGGTCAAGATCGGCGCCAAGAAGGACGGCACCATCGTCGCCGCGCACGGCATCTTCTATCTGCAAGCCGGCGCGTTTCCGGG